>JBFLWO010000153.1:0-5667 GCA_040757755.1 Actinomycetota bacterium | reverse complement strand
GCGGCCGCCCCGGCCGCCGCGTACCCCGTTCGCGTCACCGGGGAGCTGACGGAGCCCCTGTCCCGCTGGCTGTGGCTCGTGAAGTGGTTCCTCGCGATCCCGCACTACGTCGTGCTGTTCTTCCTGTGGATCGCGTTCGTCGTGATGAGCGCCGTCGCGTTCGTCGCGATCCTCGTCACCGGCCGGTACCCGCGCGGCGTGTTCGACTTCAACGTCGGCGTGCTGCGGTGGACGTGGCGGGTCGCCTTCTACAGCTACGGGACCCTCGGCACCGACCGGTACCCGCCGTTCCGGCTGGAGGACGACGACTACCCCGCGCGGCTGCAGGTCGACTACCCGGAGCGGCTGTCCCGCGGCCTCGTGCTCGTGAAGTGGTGGCTCCTCGCGATCCCGCACTACCTCGTCGTGGGGATCCTCGCGGGGGGCGGCTGGTACGCGTTCGGCGGCGACGGGCCGGGCGGCTGGTGGCTCGCGCCGGCAGGCGGCGGGCTGATCGGCCTGCTCGCCCTCTTCGCCGGCGTCGCCCTGCTCGTCACCGGCCGGTACCCGAAGGACATCTTCCCCCTCGTCCTCGGCTTCAACCGATGGGTGTACCGCGTCGCCGCCTACGCCGGCCTGATGCGCGACGAGTACCCGCCGTTTCGCACGTCGCCGTGACCCCGCACCGCCCGAGGAGGATGCCGTGAAGGCCGTCGTCGTCTTCGAGTCGCTGTACGGCAACACGCGCGCCGTCGCGGAGGCCGTCGCCGAAGGATTGCGCGACGGCGGTGACGTCGCGTTCCTCCCCGTGGGGGACGCCGGCCCCGAGGCGCTGACCGGGGCGGACCTCCTCGTCGTCGGCGGGCCGACGCACGTCCACGGCATGTCGTCGGAACGCTCCCGCGCCGCGGCGGCGGACGACGCCCGGAAGCACCCCGAGAAGGCGCCGCCCGACGTCGACGGGCCGGCGCTGCGCACCTGGCTCGACGGGCTCCCGCGGCACGACGGCCGGCTCGCGGCGGGCTTCGACACGCGCCTCGACAAGCCCGCCGTCCTCACCGGCGCGGCGAGCCACGGCATCGCGAAACGCCTCCGCCGCCACGGCTTCGCGGTGCTCGACGAGGAGAGCTTCCTCGTCACGGGCGGCGAGGGCCCACTCGCCCCCGGGGAACGGGAGCGGGCCCGCGCATGGGGCGCCGAGCTGGCGAGGGCGGCACTGGCCCGGCGCTGACGGGCGCGCGGGGCCGCGGCGCGCGTGCGCTGCGCGGTGCCGGCGGCTGCCCGGACCCTCAACTTCCCCCCGCCGCATCCGAGTGAAGGGACATTCGACCGCCCGGCCGAGCCGGGCGCGCCGACGACCTCACGGACAGGGGGACGACCCGGTGACCTGGCTGATCGTGCTCGGCGGCATCGTCGCCGCGCTGGCGCTCGTGGCGGTCCACGACCTCATGCAGCGCAAACACGCGATCCTGCGCAACTTCCCGATCCTCGGCCACCTCCGCTACATGCTGGAGAAGGTCGGGCCGGAGCTGCGCCAGTACATCGTCACCAGCAACGACGAGGAGCGGCCGTTCAGCCGCAACCAGCGCCGCTGGGTGTACTCCTCCGCGAAACGCATGAACAACCAGTTCGGGTTCGGCAGCGACAACGACGTCGACAAGCCCGACTACCTGATCATCAAGCCGAACTGGCGCGCCCACACCCCGCCGCCCGGCGGCGACCGCGACGACTACCCGCTGCCGTGCGCCAAGGTGGTCGGCGCGGCCCGCGGACGGGCGAAGGCGTTCCGCCCCACCTCCGTCGTGAACGTCTCGGGGATGAGCTTCGGGGCGCTGTCCGGCAGCGCCGTGGAGGCGATGAACCGCGGCGCCGCCCTCGCCGACTGCCTGCACAACACGGGGGAAGGCGGGCTGTCGCGCTACCACCAGGCCGGCGGGGAGATCGTCTTCCAGATCGGCACCGCGTACTTCGGGTGCCGCGACGCGGACGGGCGGTTCAGCCTGCCGCGGCTCGTGGAGCTGGCGGAGGCGAACCCCGTCCGGGCGATCGAGATCAAGCTCAGCCAGGGCGCGAAGCCCGGCCTCGGCGGGTTCCTCCCCGCGGGGAAGGTCACCCCGGAGATCGCCGCGGCCCGCGGCGTGCCGGTGGGGCGCGACTGCGCCAGCCCCGGCAGCCACTCCGCCTTCCACACCATCGACGAGCTCCTCGACTTCGTGGAGGGCATCGCCGACGCCACCGGCCTGCCGGTGGGCGTGAAGTCCGCCGTGGGGGACACGGACTTCTGGCGGGAGCTCGCCCGGCTGATGGCGACGACCGGCCGCGGCGTCGACTTCGTCACGATCGACGGCGGGGAGGGCGGCACCGGCGCGGCGCCGCTCGTGTTCGCCGACCACGTCGCCCTGCCGTACCGCCACGCCATGTCCCGCGTGTACCGGGAGTTCGCGTACCAGGGCCTGACGTCCGACGTGACGTTCATCGGGTCGGGGAAGCTCGGGTTCCCCGAGTCGGCGCTCCTCGCGTTCGCCCTCGGCGCCGACATGATCAACGTGGGGCGGGAGGCGATGCTCGCCGTCGGCTGCATCCAGGCGCAGCGCTGCCACACCGGCCACTGCCCCGCCGGCGTCGCCACCCAGTCGCAGTGGCTGCAGCGGGGCGTGGACCCGGCGTCGAAGGCGGTGCGCCTGGCGAACTACGTCACGGTGCTGCGGCGGGAGCTGACGACGCTCAGCCGGTCGTGCGGCGAGCCGCACCCCGCGTTCGTCACCCTCGAGCACTTCGAGTTCATGAACGGGCCTTCCGCGACCCCCGCCACCGAGCGGTTCGACTACCGGCAGGGCTGGTCGCTGCCGTCCGCCGCCGACCAGCTCGCGCTGCGCAAGGCGATGCGGGCCTGCGGCCGCCTGCCGGAGGAGGACGCCCTGGCCCTGGCCGCGGCGACCCTCGACCCGGGGCAGTGACCCGGGGCCCCCGGCGGCGTACGCCACCGGGGGGCGGGTGAGGGAGGGCGTGCGGGGCGGCACCAGCGGCCCCGCGGGCCCCACGCGCCGCCCCGGGGGGCGGCGGGCGGTGTGCGGCGCGGCGGCGGCTAGCCGCGGGCGGGTGCGGCGCGGCGGGCGGCGCGTACCCGGTCGGTCTGCGTGAGGATCGCTTTGCGCAGGCGCACGCTCTTCGGCGTGACCTCCACGGCCTCGTCCTCGCGGATCGACTCGATGGCGCCGTCGAGGGTGAGGGGCCGCGGCGGCGCGAGGCGCACCAGCTCGTCCGCCGTGGAGGACCGCATGTTCGTGAGCTTCTTCTCCCGGGCGGGGTTCACGTCGAGGTCCTCGGCGCGGCTGTTCTCCCCGATGATCATCCCCTCGTACACCTCGACGCCGGGCCCGACGAACAGGCCGCCGCGTTCCTGCAGGTTGAGCAGGGCGAAGGTGGTGGTCTTGCCGCGCCGGTCCGCGACGAGGCTGCCGGTGGCGCGGGGGCGGATCTCCCCGAACCACGGCTCGTACCGGTCGAACACGTGGTGCATCTGGCCGGTGCCGCGGGTCTCGGTGAGGAACTCGGTGCGGAACCCGATGAGGCCGCGGGCCGGGACGAGGTACTCCATCCGCACCCAGCCGGTGCCGTGGTTCACCATCCCCTCCAGCCGCCCCTTTCGCGGCGCGAGAAGCTGGGTGACGACGCCGGTGTGCTCCTCCGGGATGTCGATGGAGACGCGCTCCACCGGCTCGCACAGCGTGCCGTCCACCTCGCGGGTCACGACCTGCGGCTTGCCGACGGTGAGCTCGAAGCCTTCGCGGCGCATCGTCTCGACGAGGACGGCGAGCTGCAGCTCGCCGCGGCCCTGCACCTCCCACGCGTCGGGCCGGTCGGTGGGGAGGACGCGCAGCGACACGTTCCCGACGAGCTCCTGGTCGAGGCGCGCCTTGATCATGGGGGCGGTGAGGCGGTTGCCTTCCGTGCCGGCGAGGGGGGAGGTGTTCACCCCGATCGTCATGCTCAGGCTCGGCTCGTCGACGCGGATGACGGGGAGGGGGCGGGGGTCGTCGGGGTCGGCGAGGGTCTCCCCGATCGTGATGTCCTCGATGCCGGCGACGGTGATGATCTCCCCGGGCCCGGCCTCGTCCGCCTCGACCCGCTCCAGCGCCTCGGTGACGAGGAGGCTCGTGATCTTCACCTGGTCGACGGTGCCGTCCGCCCGGCACCACGCGACGGTCTGGCCCCGGCGGATCGTGCCGTGCCGGACGCGGCACAGCGCGAGCCGCCCCAGGTACGGGGACGCGTCGAGGTTCGTGACGAGCGCCTGCAGCGGGTGGGTGTCGTCGTGGCGGGGGGCGGGGACGTGCCGCAGGATCAGCTCGAACAGGGGCCTGAGGTCGCTCCCCGGGGTGTCCGCGTCGAGGCTCGCCTGCCCCGCCTTCGCGTTCGTGTAGACGATCGGGAACTCGATCTGCGCCTCGTCCGCCCCCAGGTCGAGGAACAGCTCGTACACCTCGTCGATCACTTCCCGCACCCGCGCGTCGGGCCGGTCGATCTTGTTCACGACCAGCACCACGGGGAGGCGGGCCTCCAGCACCTTCCGCAGCACGAACCGGGTTTGCGGCAGCGGCCCCTCGCTGGCGTCGACGAGGAGGAGCACCCCGTCGACCATGGTGATGCCGCGCTCCACCTCCCCGCCGAAGTCCGCGTGCCCCGGCGTGTCGATGATGTTGATCTTCACGCCCTCGTACCGCACCGCGGTGTTCTTCGCGAGGATCGTGATGCCCTTCTCCCGCTCCAGGTCCATGGAGTCCATCACGCGCCGCTGCACGTCCTGGTTCTCCCGGAACGCGCCGCTCTGCCACAGCATCGCGTCCACCAGGGTGGTCTTCCCGTGGTCGACGTGCGCGACGATCGCGACGTTCCTCAGCGTGTCCCGCGTGGACAAACCGTGCTCCTGCGGCCGGGGTCAGGTCATCAGGCCGCCACGCGGCCCCGGGAAGGGTAGCGGCCGGGGGGCCGGGGGGTCCCCGACAAATGGCGCGCGTCGGGACGCCAAGTGGCGCGGGTGGGCTGGAGCGTCAAGTGGTGCGCGCCGGGACGCCAAGTGGCGCAGGCGGGCTGGAGCGTCAAGTGGCGCGCGCCGGGACGCCAACTGGCGCAGGCGGGCTGGAGCGTCAAGTGGCGCGCGCCGGGACGCCAACTGGCGCAGGCGGGCTGGAGCGTCAAGTGGCGCGCGCCGGGACGCCAAGTGGCGCAGGCGGGCTGGGGCGTCAAGTGGCGCGCGCCGGGACGCCAACTGGCGCAGGCGGGCTGGAGCGTCAAGTGGCGCGCGCCGGGACGCCAAGTGGCGCAGGCGGGCTGGGGCGTCAAGTGGCGCGCGTCAGGACGTCAAGTGGCGCGGGTGGGCTGGGGCGTCAAGTGGCGCGCGGCGGGACGCCAAGTGGCGCAGGCCGGACGCACGGAACGGATGCCTGGCCCTGCTTTCCGCACAGGTCCCGCGCGCGGTTGGCGGCCGAGCACACGCAGGTCGATCGGTGATGCGGGCGCCGGATCCCATCTGCGCCTCCTCCATTCCGCGGTCGCCCCTGTGTCGGCGCCGGTGAGAAAGTGACCCCCCTTCGCCGGTTGAGATTTGACCCCCTGTGGGGTGTGGGTGGCGGGGTGGTGGGGGAGTTGGTGAGCCTGGCCCGGTCTGTGTTGGCCGGATGCCAGGAG
>JBFLWO010000152.1:0-5676 GCA_040757755.1 Actinomycetota bacterium | reverse complement strand
GCGCCCCCAGCGTCGTGACGAGCGGCAGCCGCCGGAGCCGTGCGAGCTCCTCCGCCGCCGGGGTGAACGCGGCGAAGTGCGGCACCTCGTGCTGCACGGCGTCGCCGGCGCGGGCCACGCCGTCGCGCGCCTCGAGCGGCAGCGCCGCCCACCCGGCGCGCCCGGCGAGCGTCTCGCCGAACACGCGCCCCGCATGCTGCGGCTCCCGGATGCGGCCCAGGGCGATGGAGAGGTCGATGAGCAGGTTCCACACCCCGGGGGCGAGGGGCCCCAGGGCGGGCTCGTGCAGCACCGCGGACGCCACCCGCTGCGGGTGGGAGAGCGCGAACGCCAGGCCGATCGTCGCGCCGCCGCTCACGCCGACCAGGTGGACGCGCGGCGCACCCATCCGGTCGGCGACGCCGGCCAGGTCCCGCACCTCGTCGTCGATCCCCCCGGACGCGGGCAGGCCGGCGCTGCGGCCGTAGCCGCGGCGGTGCACCACGGCGACGGTCGCGCCGTCCGCCAGGAGCCCCGCCACCGCACCCATCGTCTCGGGGCCGAAGCCGACGCCGTGCACGACGAGCACGACGTCGGGGCCGTCCCCGAGGACGTCCGCGTGGACGTCCCCGGGGTGCGCGCCCGTCCGCATTACTTCGGGAGCTTCCCGACGACGCCCTCGACCAGGAAGTCCATCTGCTCGACCTCCGCGTAGGTGAGGGTCGTGCCGGCGGGCACCACCTCGTCGCCCGACTGGTCCTTCAGCGGGCCGGCGAACACGCCCTCCGCCGCGATCTCGTCCTTCGCCGCGGCGATCGCGTCCTTCGTCTCCTGGTCGACGCCGGGGCCGAACGGGGACTGGACGAACGGGTTGTCGCCGGTCTGGAGGCCGACGCGGTAGTCGCCGTCGTACTTGCTGCCCTCGAACGACCCGTCGAGGAACGTCTTCACGATGTCCGTGTAGAGCGGCCCCCAGTTCCACTCGGAGCCGGCGACCCAGCCCTGCGGGGCGAGGGACGACGCGTCGTAGTGGTAGCCCACCGACTTCTTGCCGGCGGCCTCGGCCGTCTCGATGATCGTCTTCGTGCAGTCCTGGTGCTGGGTGAGGACGTCGACGCCCTGGGAGATGAGGGCGTTCGCGGCCTGCGCCTGCTTCGCCGGGTCGCACCAGCTGGCGGTGAACACCACGGTGGTGGTCGCCTCCGGGTTCACGGCCTTCGCACCCAGCTCGAACGCGTTGACGTTCGCGAGGGTCTGCGGGATGGGGAACGCCACGACGTAGCCCAGCTTGTTGGAGGTGGTCGCCTTCCCGGCGGCCATGCCGGCGAGGAACACGGGCTCGTACACCGTGCCGAAGTAGGTCCCCAGGTTCGGCAGCTTCGGGTCGGGCTCCAGGCCGCCCTGGTGCACGAACACGACGTCGGGGTGCTTCTTCGCGACGTTCACCGCGGGGGTGAGGTGGCCGTAGCTCGTCGGGAAGATGAGGGTCGCGCCCTGGGAGATCATGCGCTCCATGACGCGCTCGGCCTCGGCGTTCTCCGGCACGTTCTCGGCCTGGATGATCTCGACGTTGGGGAACGCCTTCGCCACCTCGAGGCTGCCCTCGTAGGCGGCCTGGTTGTACCCGAAGTCGTCCTTCGGTCCGACGTACAGGAACCCGACCTTCACCGTCTTCTCGGAGGAGGAGGTGCCGGAGTCGGCGGCGGAGCTGTCGTCGCCGCAGGCGGCGACGCCGAGGACCAGGGCCAGGACGGCGCCCAGGGTCGCGGGGATGCGCACGAGTCGGCTCATCGAGATGAGTCGTCCTTTCTTGTGGGAGGCGCGGTGCGCGCCGAGGGGGCTGACGGGGAGGGGCCCGCCGCCGAGACGCCTACGGGGAGGTCTCGAAGACGGAGGTGAGGCCGTCGGGCGCCGCGTGCAGGCGGCGCCGGCTGAACAGGACGAGGACGGCGATGGTCGCCAGGTAGGGGAGGGCGTTGAGGAGGTCGGCGGGAACCGACACCCCCTCCGCCTGCAGCTGCAGCTGCAGCGACTCGATGCCGCCGAAGAACAGGGCCCCGGCGAGGGCGCCCATCGGGTTCCAGGCGGCGAAGATGACGAGGGCCACCGCCACGAACCCGCGGCCCTGGATCATGTTCTCGCTCCAGTTCAGGGCGAGGGCGGTGGAGATCTGCGCGCCGCCGATGCCGGCGAGGAGGCCCCCGGCGGCGACGGCGGCGAGGCGCACGAGGTTCGGGGAGTGGCCGGTCGCGACGAGCACCTCCGGGCGTTCCCCGGCGGCCCGCACCATCAGGCCGGGGGTGGTGCGGAACATGAGCCACCACACGAGGGGGGCGGCGAGGAGCGCGAGGTACGTGAGGGGGTCGTGGGCGAACAGCACGGTGCCGACGAACGGGATGTCGCTGAGTCCCGGCACGTCCCATCGGGTGAAGCCGTCGACGCCCTGCCCGACGTAGTCGCGGCCCAGGAGGGACGTGACGCCGAGGGCGAGGAACAGGACGACGATGCCGGTGGCGAGCTGGTTCGCGGCGCGGAACACCACCACCGCGGCGAACAGCATCGCGAGCGCCATCCCGGCGGCGGCGCCGGCCAGGACGCCGAGCCAGGCGGAGCCCGTCTCGACGGCGGTGGCGTAGGCGGCGAGGGCGCCGCACAGCATCGACCCCTCGGTGCTGAGGTTGATCACCCCGGCCCGCTCCGACACCGTCTCGCCGAGGGCGGCGAACAGGATGGAGCTGCCGCCGCGGACGGCGCCGGCGAGGACGGCCTCGATCATGCGGACCTCCGGCGGCCCCGGCCGCGGGCGAGGATGGCGAGGAGGAGCAGGGCGAGCAGCACGTTCACCGATGCGGCGGGGAGGTTCGCGTCGATCTGCAGGGCGTCGCCGCCGACGCGCACCGCGCCGATCGCGATGCCGGCGAGGACGATCCAGCGGGGGTCGTGCCGCACCAGCCAGCTGACGAGGAACCCGAGGAAGCCGTAGGCGCCGGCGATGCCGCCTTTCGCCTGGAACTCGACGCCGCTCAGCTGGACCATCCCGGCGACGCCGGCGAGGGCGCCGCCGGCGACCATCGCGCCGACGATGAGCCGCTTCACCGGCAGCCCGCCGCGCCGCGCCGCCTCACCGTTGCCGCCCACGACCCGCAGGCGGAAGCCCCAGGTGGTGTGTCGGTGCGCGACGACGGCGGCGGCGACGGCGGCGAGGGCGATGAGGAGGCCCGTGTGGAGGCGGCCGCCGCCGGCCACGGGCAGCCAGTCGAGGCCGCCGAGGCGGTGGCCGTCGGGCAGGGGCTCCGCCTGGGGGAAGCCGAGGCTCCGCGGGTCCTTCCACGGCCCGTTCACGAGGTAGTCGAGCAGCCGCAGGGCGACGTAGCTGAGAAGCAGGGAGGAGATCGCCTCGTTGAGGTTCACGGTGACGCGCAGCACGGCGGGGATCGCGCACCACAGGGCGCCGCCGATCGCGCCGCCGGCGAGAAGGAGCGGCAGCGCCGCCCACGAGCCGAGGGAGCTCGGCAGGGCCTGCGAGACGACGGTGGCGCCGATCGCGCCCACGACGAGCTGCCCCTCCCCGCCCAGGTTCCACAGCCCCGCCCAGGCGGGGATCGCGACGGCGAGGGCGCACAGGATCACGGGGGCGGCGGCGACGAGCACCTCCCCGGGGCCGACGGCGTCGACGACGGTGGAGGACCAGATCGCCTGAAGGGCGGCGGCGGGGCTGCCGCCGGCGATCGCGACGAACAGGGCGAAGCCGGCGAGGCCGGCGCCGATCGCCGCGAGCCAGCGCACCAGGCCCGTGCCGGGGCGCATGCGGGCGGCGGCCCGTGCCGCGGGGCCCGCCGTCACGCTGCGGCCCCGTTCCCGGACGCCGCCGCGGGCGGCCCGCCGTCCGGGGACGCGCCGTTCGTGTGGCCGGCGCCAGCAATGAGGCGCCCCACCTCGGCGATCGTGGTGGCGGCGGCGTCGAGCACGCCGACGAGCCGCCCGTCGTGCAGCACCGCGATGCGGTCGGACATGGCGAGGAGCTCCTCGAGGTCCTCGGAGACCATGAGCACGCCCGCTCCCTGCGCCCGCGCGTCCAGCAGGAGCTCCTGGGTGACGCGCGTCATCGCCACGTCGAGTCCGCGGGACGGGTAGGCGGCGACGACGAGGCCGGTTCCTTCGCGCCCCAGGGCGCGGGCCAGCACGACCCGCTGGATGTTGCCGCCGGAGAGGTCCTGCACGATGCGCTCCGGCGCGGCGATCTCCAGGCGGCGGGCGGTGGCGAGGTCGGCGAGCCGCCGGCGCAGGCCCCGCCAGTCGATGCCGAGGAGCCGCCGCGTCACGGGCAGTCCCGCCACCGCCATGTGGTGCAGGACCGTCATCTGGGAGACGACGGCGTCGGCCCGGGGGTCCTCCGGTACCTCGACGACGCCGGCGGCGAGCATCGCGGCGGGGGTGGGGCGGGGGACGGGCCGCCCGTCAAGGGCGAGGGTGCCGGCGGCGAGGGGCCGCAGGCCGAGGACGGCCTCCGCCAGCTCGCGCTGCCCGCTGCCGCCGACCCCGGCGACGCCGACGAGCTCGCCGCGGCGCACCTCCAGCTCGACGTCGCGCAGGGTGACGTGGCCGTCGGCGCCGCGGACGCTGACCCCGGTGAGGGTGAGCGCGGGGGGGTCGGCGGCGCGCGGTGCGGGCCGCGCGTCGGGGAGCGGCGCGACGGGCCGGCCGACCATCGCCTCGACGAGGGCGTCGTCGTCGAGGCCGCCGGGGTCGGCGTCGGTGACGACGGCGGCGCCGCCGCGCAGCACCGTGACGCGGTCGGCGATGCGCCGCACCTCCGGCAGCTTGTGGGTGATGATCGCGATTGCGAGGCCGTCGCCGCGCAGGCGCCCGACGGCGTCGAGCAGCGCGTCGACCTCCTGGGGGGCGAGGGCGCTCGTGGGCTCGTCGAGGAACAGGATGCGGGCGCGCGCCATGAGCACCTTGAGGATCTCGACGCGCTGGCGCTCCCCGATCGCCAGGTCGCGCACCCGGGCGGCGGGATCGACGTGCAGGCCGACGCGCTCCGACTCGGCGGCGATGCGGCGGGCGAGCTGCGCGGGCCGGATCCGGAAGGCCCGCTCAGGCAGGGCGAGGGCGACGTTCTCGGCGACGCTGAGCGCCGGGACGAGCCGCATGTCCTGGAAGACCATGCCGATGCCGTGGGCGCGGGCGACGGCGGGTGAGGCGATGTCGGTGTGCCGCCCGTGGAGGTAGACCGCGCCGGAGTCCGGCCGGTTGATGCCGTAGAGGGCCTTCATGAGGGTGCTCTTGCCGGCCCCGTTCTCGCCGAGGACCGCGTGCACCTCGCCCTCCCGCAGCACCAGGTCGACGGCGTCGTTCGCCACGAGCGACCCGAACCGCACGGTGAGGCGGGACGCCTCGAGGGCGGGTGAGTGGGGCAGGAGGCCGTCGGCGGGGGCTTGGGCCGGGTGGGGTGCGGCCGGGTGCCCGTCGGCGGCGGGCCCGCCTCGCGCGGGAGAGCCGTTCGCAGAGGCGGGCCGCGCCCAGGGTGCGCGCGGTCGGATGCGGAGGGGGCGGAGCACCCTTGTTGTATACAACGCTGTACACGGAGTGCTCCTATGGGGGGCGGGCCAGGATCAGGCCTCCTCCGTTTCGCCCGCGGGCCTACGGGCGCGGCCGGCCAGGGCGCGCGTCCCGCCGGACTGCGGGGCGCACCGG
>JBFLWO010000151.1:0-5690 GCA_040757755.1 Actinomycetota bacterium | reverse complement strand
GTGAGCGAGGGCGACGACGTCGACCTGAGCGTGGAGCGCGTGATCGGGGGGCGCGGGCCGGACCGCCTCGTCGGGGGCGCGGGGTTCCAGATCCTCGAGGGCGGCGGCAGCGCGGACGTGCTGGAGGGCGGGGACGGCGACGATCAGCTCATCGGCGGCAACGGCGCGGACAGGATCGACGGCGGCCCGGGGAGCGACCTGGTGGACGCCGGCGCCGGCAACGACACGATCCGCGTGCGGGACGGCGCGCGGGAGAGATCCGTGGCGTGCGGCCCCGGGCGGGACCTGGTCGACGCGGACCCCATCGACGACACGGCCCCGTCGAGCAGCTGCGAGCGCGTGCGGATCTACGCGGTCGGCGACGGGCCGCCGGGGGCGGTGACGTCGCCGCGGCTCCTGATCCGGGGCGCCACGGTGCGGCTCAGGATCACCTGCCCGCGTGCGGCGCGCATCGCCTGCCGGGGACGCGTGGCGATCGGTACCGCCACGAAGCGCCCCCGGGAGCTCGTGACCGCCCCCTACCGGGTCCGCGTCGGCCGGTCCGCGAACGTGCGAATGACGATGTCTGCGAACTACGTCCGGCTGCTGCGCGCCCGCAAGCGTGCCGCGGCCACCACCCGCGAGAGGGGCGTGCCGAAGGGCGCGCAGCGCTGGGCGGTCGCCGTCCTCCCGGTTCGCTGAGGGTGGCGCCGACCACCGCACGTCCGGCGCCCTCTCACGGCACCAGCCGGATCGGGCGGATGACCGGCCTGGGGCGTCTCGCGCCCGGCCGGGGCGGCGCGGTCCCGAGGCGGTAGCCGAGGGCGAAGCGAAGCGGCGTCCGCACGTTGAAGGTGTGGGCGCGGAGCGGCACCATGATGCACACCACGCGCCGGCCCGGGACGAGGAAGAGCACCTCCTTCTGGCCGAACAGGCGGATACTCCGCCGGCCGCTGAAGATCGTGGCGAGCACCCGCGCCGGGCGCGTCGTCCTCACGACGACCTTGACGCACTTCGACCGCTTCAGCGAGCGCAGCGAGACCCGCCCGGGGAAGGTGGCCTGCGTCGGCCCGGCGCTCACCGTCGTCGGCGACGGGATCGTGCTCTGCAGGTTCGGCGCGGGCCCCGCCGCCGGGCAGCCCCGGAGCGTCCCGGTCACGGTCACCGGCCCCGCGCCCTGCACCTGCCTGGTGCCACGGTAGGTGCGGGCGTCCACCAGGTCCACGCTCAGCCGGTAGACGTCGATCTGGCCTTCGAGGTGGGACAGGACGCCCGGCTTGGAGGAGACTGTGAGGGTGCCGCGCGAGGTCCCCTCCGCCCCGATGATCTCCCCGGCCACGCTGTCGCCCGTCTGCAGCAGGCGAACCGTGCTCGTGCCGCCCGAGCGGCCCCCGTCGAGCCGCGAGGCCTCCTCCCACTCCCCCGTCCACGGCGCCGCGGCGCCGGGGCACAGCACCGCCGGCAGCGGCGGCGGCGGGGCCTGCACCGCCAGCTCCAGGCCGACGTTGTCGAAGTAGGAGTCGTTGTAGTCGCCCTGCCCGCGAATGGCGGTCATCTCCACGCGGAACGAGCGCGTGCCGCGCGGCACGGTCCGGCTCGCGGTCTTCACGACGAAGCCGGTCTGTGAGTTGCGGTCGGCCGGGACCGGCGGCCCGATCCTGAGCTCCCCGAGCGACTGCCCGGCCGCCCCCAGCGCGACGGCCGTCACCGTGCCGCCGTCGGTCTGCCCGCTGAACCCGCCGAGCTCTGCGCTCAGGGTCACGGCGCGCTCGCCGTTGTCGATCGGCTGGGCGGCGGCCGAGACGTCGACGGTCTGGCTCGCCGACGAGGACGCGTTGGCCGGCCCCCCCGAGAAGAAGTTCGCACCGCCGGTCGGGGTGGCGGGGATCGACGAGCCCGTGCCGTACTGGACGGCAGTGAAGTTGCCGGTCGACGTCCATCCCGGGATGGCGACGACGTCGTAGCCGCCGGCGGACGCGGTGCCGAGCTCGGCGCCGGGGTTGGCCAGCAGGTTCTGCCCGAAGGCGGACGCCGGTCCCGCCAGGACGACGATGGCCGTGAGCAGCCCCGCGATTCGTCCGTCCCCGCGAAGATGCGGCCCACCCCGACGCTGAGCGTGACCGGTGAGCGGCTGGTCGACTCCGGCACGTGCGTTGCTCACGTCTCCTCGCCCTCCCCTCACCCCGCCGGTCGGATGACCCGACCTTCCCGGCGCTCGCCGTCCACAAGAGATCACCGCCGCAGCCTCCTGGTGATCTCGTACTCGCAGTTGACGGTCGTCGGGGCCGGGTCGACCGTGCAGTAGTCGTAGCCCGGCCCGCCGTCGAGGATGCGGTCGTCGTTGTCCCCGTGGAGGAAGTCGATCTCGTCGCCGCCGAGGAGCGCGTCGGCTCCCCTCAACCCCCTGAGGTCATCTCGCCCGCCCCGACCGACCAGCAGGTCGCCACCGCCGAGTCCGATGAGCCTGTTCCCGTGCTCGTCCCCGAAGATGATGTCCCCCCGCTCGGTGCCGACGACCCACTCGATGCCCGTCAGGACGTCGCCCCCCGAGGCGGTCCCCTTCGCGAGGTCCGCGCGCACCGGGCCGGGCTCGAAGTGGAAGTCCGCCACGTCGGAGTCGCCGTTCCCGCCGTCGATGTCGTCGCCGTCGGGCCCGCCGTGCAGCACGTCGTCGTGGCGCCCGCCCGACAGCGTGTCTCGGCCCGTCCCCCCCGACAGCTGGTCCTCGCCCCGTCCGCCGACCAGGAGGTCGATGTCGCCCTCCCCGTTCAGGAAGTCGTTGGCGATGTCGGCGCCGCCGTGGATGCGGTCGTTGCCCCCGCCGCCGAAGACGACGTCGGAGTCCTCCTCGCCGAAGATCGTGTCGTCCCCTCCCAGACCGCAGATGCGGTCCTCGCCGGCGTCGCCGTGGATCACGTCGTCGCGCTCCGTGCCGACGATGACGTCGCGTCCAGGGGTGCCGACGATGACCAGCGCGCTCGGCCGTTCGGGGTCGGGGTGGATGGTGGCCTTCACCCCGTAGCAGAGTGGCGGCGCGGTCCAGGTGATCTCGAGCGTGTTGGATGCCGCGAGGAGCGTGCCCGCCGCGTCGCGCGCCGTGACCCGGTACCGGCGGGTCACCGGGTAGGGGCCGGGGCCGAGCGCCACGGGCTGGGCCTGCACGGTGTCGAGGCGGAACGTGGCGCGGGGGACCGCGTTCACCACGCAGGGCGCCGGGTCCCGCCCGCGGCAGACACGCCGCGCCCCCGGCGGGAGCGGCCCGTCCGTGAAGCGCAGACCCGGGCCCGCCTGCTCGAAGCTCACCCAGAAGAAGGCACGTCCGGTGGGCTGCGCGGTGGCGCCCCGGTACGCCACGACGAGGTCGGCCGTGGTGGCGGGGCCGCGGCCCTGCTGGTTGATGCGCACACTCCCGGCGCGCGGCAGCCCGTTCGCGGTGGTGATCGTGGAGAGGAACAGGCGCGGCAGGCGCGTCTGGCCGGGTGGCGGCGGCGCGGGCGGCGCCACGTTGAGGCAGCCGCCGCCCGTGCAGACGGCCGTCCAGCCGTTCGCGGGGATCCCGGAAAGGTGTTGGTCGATCTGGCCCTGGAACGCCGGGGGCTTCGCGCCGGCCACGAGAGCGACGGTGAACTCGCCGCTTCGGAGGGCGCCCCCGGGCGCGGTGGCGGGGTTCTCGGGGACCTGGGAGCGGAAGTAGCCGCGAAGCTCCTCGCCCGTGGCGCACGCGAGGACGCGACCCTCGCCGCCCTTGTAGCTCCCGGCGTAGAAGAGCGCGCCGGGGCCGCAGCGGAGGACGGCCCCGAACTCGCCGAACGGCTCGCCCGTGCCGCCGTTCGCCGCGCCGATCCGGTTCGCGTCCGCCTCGCCGATGCGTTCGAGCGTCATGCTCCCCAGGGGCGAGAAGGCGAGGTGGGGGGCGTTCACGTTGGTGGGGGCGCCCGTCGCCCACTCCCCGCACCAGTAGTCCGGGTCCCCGCCGGCCGGGGTGCCGCAGGCGAGCCGCGGGATCCCGGCCGGGTCGAAGCTGTCGTTGAAGGCGGGTGCGAGTGCGGGGATGAGCGCGGCCGCCGCGAGGGCGGCCGGTGCGGCGAGGACCGCACCGCGGCGGCGACTCACGGCGTCTGCCCGTCCCGCGCGGTCATTTCGGCAGCAGCGGGTAGCAGAGCACCGGCAGGGCGGCGGGGTACGGCGTGATCGTGTACGTCCGGTCGAGGCGCTCCAGCACCCGGTGGCCGGTGAGCACCGACCAGCAGATGTCCAGGTTGCGCTTCTCCCGGTTCAGGCCGCCCTCGCCCTGGAAGAGGCCCAACCACTTGGCGGTGTGCTCGCCGGCGACGATGGCCTTCGCCTCGTTCGCCCCGCGCAGCGCGCCCATGGTCAGGATCGCGAACGCGTGGTACCAGGGGCCGATCTTGTCGCGGGCGTTCGGCGCGTCGGGGTTGCGGCGCAGGCTCTGCAGCTTGGTGAGGACCCGGTTCTGGGCCCGCAAGGTGGCGAGGATTCCCGGCAGCGCCCGCGCGTAGGCGCTCTTGTCGCTGAGGGCGTAGAGGTCGTCGGCGGTCCGGATCGCCTCGCGGCCGGTCAGCGCGACCTGCTTGAGCAGGTTGTGGGCGGTGAGCACGGCGAGCGGGTACCGGGCCTGCCCGACCTCCATCAGCGCCAGCACCACGACGTCGCCGGGGAGCAGGTTGCCCCGGCTGCGTTCGATCGCCTTGCGGAGGTCCGCCTCCGCGCGGGTCGTGCGGGCGAAGACGTTCCCCCGTGTCGCGAGCGTGTTCGGAGGGATGCTCAACCCGAGGAGCTCGAACAGGTCGTTGCCGCTGAGAAGCCACAGGTCGCTGTGCTTGCCGAACCGCGTCTCCCCCGGGACCTTGTCCATGGACTTGATCCCGTAGTAGGAGCGCATCTGGAGGAGGTAGCGCTCCATCATGTGGCGCACCCAGGCGCGGTAGCCGCGGCGGTCCGGGTCGTTCAGGCCCAGGAACGTCTGGTACTCCGGGGTCGTCTCGATCGGGGGGAGGGTCGCCGCGCCGGCCCCGTCGTCGGGGAAGTGGCCGGCGAACCGCAGTTCCATCCGCCGCTCGGGGTTCGCCTCCCCGGGGGCCGCGAAGCTCCCGAACGACGTCGAGAAGGAGATGCCCCACGCGACGTTCGGCTGGGCCTGGGCGTCGCTGCGGTACCAGCCGAACAGGAACGAGCCGCCCGGCGCCACGCAGCCGGCGATCCTGCCCTCCTCGCCGCTGCCCGCGTGGTATCTCCCGACGTAGTACTGGCTGCGCGGCCTGTCCGCGGCGGTGGGGGCGCAGCCGCCGTAGGGGATCGCGCCGGGCAACGCGCCCATGGCCGTGAAGACGCCCTCGGCGGCGGCGGCGTCGACGGCGCGGAGGGAGATCGTCCCCGGCCGCGCGTCGTCCTGGGTGGTGTAGGTGAAGTTCCCGCTGAAGGCGTGGGACGGGTCGTGGTCCGCGAGGGCGGGTGCCGCGGCGAGCGTGGCGGCGCCCAGGGCGGCGACCCACAGTCCGCGGATGCGATGGCGGACGGCCCTCATGGGATCGGGCCGTGCCGCGGTGCGGGGCGGCGCGCGCGCAGGGGGGACCCGCGGGCCGGCGGGGCCCGACGAAGGTCGCGACGCAGTCGTGCCCGCACGCCCCGTCCCGGTCTCGCTCTTCGGCGCCAGTGAAGCCAGCGGCCCGACCGGCGTCAACACCCGTGCG
>JBFLWO010000150.1:0-5699 GCA_040757755.1 Actinomycetota bacterium | reverse complement strand
GCCTTGCCGGCGGGGCGCGTTCCCCCGCGCGGCCCGGCCTGGCGGTCGTCGCCCTCGCCCCGGCGCTCCTGTTGAGCGTCGTCGCCCTCCGGTACCTGCACATCCTCACCCACGTCGCCGGTGTCGCCGGGGCCGAGTAGCGCCAGGCGACGTCCACCGCGACAACCGTCGAAGACACACGACCACGAGGGAGCACGATGAAGAAGGCAGTCATGACCGTCACCGCCGCAGCGGCCGTCGGGGTCGCAGGCCTGCTGGTCGGTTTGAGCACCGGCGACTCCGACGACGGCGCGAAGGACCAGGTCGCCGCCCTCCGGACCGAGCTCGCCGCGAAGGAGCGCGACGCGAGGTACTGGGGCCAGCTGACGTCGCTGATGGCGCCCGTCGAGCTCAACTCCATGACCGACCACCGGGCGTTCGCCCTCCGGGACGGCACCCTCATCGCCCTGCACTTCGACAACATGGACCTGGACAAGGCCGAGAACCTGAACTGGGTCGCGCTCGGCGTGCCGGGCGAGTTCTGCGAGAAGGACCAGGACCGGGTCATCGCGCGGTTCGGGAAGGGCGCAACCCACTTCCACGACCTGGAGAACGACGTCCACGGCGGCACGCCCGGGGCGAAGGGCGTCTGGTTCGTGCATACCGGGGTGCGGGACTTCGACGCCCCGTGGGGCAAGGTCACCGCCGGGCAGGTCGACGCCAACTTCATGCCGACCAAGGCCCCCGCCTGCGTCTGACGCACACACCGGGGACCGGCCGGTCGTCGCGTCACGCCCTGATGTCGACGACCGGCCACGGACCCCCGGGCGACGGCTCGTTGGACCGGGCACCCGGGATGGTCCACACTCCCGCAGGAGGGGGTTGTTCGTGCATGAACCGGGACGCGGCGGCGGCCACGCGCTCCCGCGTAACGTCGGTCCGACTCCACGGGTGCCCGAACGCCACGTCAGATCGTGAGGTCCGCAGATGAGCCCGGGCTCGGAGATCGTCGAGGGGCTGCCGGCGGCGACGGAGGACCCCGTGCTGTGCCAGGAATGCGGGTCTCTCTTCGGCGCGGGCGCGGAGGCGCGCACGGTGTGCCCGTACTGCTCCGGCCTCCTGCATCCCCTTCCCGCGGCGCGCGCCGTGCTGCGCCGTGACGCCGTCGACGGCGACGGCCCGGGGAGGACACGATGAGAGGCCGGGCCATCGCCAAGCGGCTGTCCGAGACGGACCTCCTCGCAGGCCTCTCGCCGATCAAGCGCCAAGCCGCCATGGCCGTGCTGATGAGCGGCCGCATGGAGCGCTGGGCCGCGGGTCAGGCCGGCGCCCTCCACACCGGCAGCGCCGGGCTGCTCCTGGTCAAGAGCGGCGAGTGCGAGGTCGTGGTCACCACCGAGGACCACCGGTCGCTGGTGCTCGCCGAGGCGAGCGACGGGGAGGTGCTCACCTGCGCGCCCTCCGGGCTCGACGAGTGCGAGGTGGAGCTGCGGGCGCTCACCGACGTCGTGCTGTGCCCCCTCGACCACGAGCACCTCCGCGGCCTCGCCCCGTATCCCACCGTGCTCACGGGGCTCCTCGAACAGTGCGCCAGACGGGCCGAGGAGGCGCAGGGAGCTGCGCTGCGCCTGGCCCACCGCCGGGTGGAGGACCGGGTGCTCCTGGCCCTGCGGTCACTTGCATCCCGACAGGGCAGGGTCACCCGCGACGGCGTGAAGCTGGGCGCAGTGCGGCACCAGGACATCGCGCGGCGCGCAAACGTGACCCGGCCCGGCGCGACGCAGGCGCTGGCCCGGCTGGAGCGGGAGGGCCGCATCCGCCGGGAGCCCGACGGTGGGCTCGTGCTGCCGCCCCTCGCCGACGACGGCGGGAGCCTGGTGGTCGCCGCCGGCTGCCGCCGCCCGTCCGGGGTGCCGCGCGCCCTCGCACGGATACTTCGCCGCTAGTGTTCGCGCCCTCCCGGCGGGGCGCTGCGCCGGTGTTCGCACACGAACCCGCCCGGCACCGCCGCGCCGGCATCGTGGCATGGTCCCTCGCGGCGGGGCCCCGACCGGGGCCCCCGACCCACGGAGGACACCATGGTGGCCGAGTACCACTGTGCGACCTGCAAGGAGACCTTCGCGGAGGAGACCGTCGAGGCGGTGATCAAACGCGCGGCCGCCCACAACCACAAGCACCACGGCGGCCCCGAGAGCATCACTCCCGAGATCGAGGCGGCGCTCCGCGCCCTGGTGCGGGAGGTCGCCCCGGGGAAGTGACGTCCCTGCCCCCGGTGCAACCCGCCGGCTGACCGCATCCCCCCCGGGCGGGTGCGGTCAGCGCCGCGTCAGCCGCACCGGCGGGGAGGGGCGTCCGCCGTGACACGCCCGGCCCGCGATCCCGCCGAATCCGCGGGCGCCCGGTGCGCGTCCAACCAGGCATGAGGGCCATCCCGTTCGTCGTCGCCGCCGCCGCCGCCATCGCGGTGGCCGGTTGCGGCTCGTCGGGCCCCCGGACGGACGAGCCGCCGAGGGCGACCGCCCCGGCCCACCTCCCCGGCCCGTGGCGCACCGACTTCAGCCGTCACAGCGTGCCCCTGTCGGAGATCACGAGCGGCGGGCCCCCCAAGGACGGGATCCCCGCCATCGACGAGCCCCGGTTCGTGTCCGCACCCGACGCGGGCTTCCTGCGGGACCGCGAGCCCGTGCTCGCCGTCGTCATCGGCGACCGCGCCCGCGCCTATCCCCTCCGCATCCTGATCTGGCACGAGATCGTCAACGACGTGCTCGCCGGGGCGCCCCTCGCGGTCACGTACTGCCCGCTCTGCAACACGGCGCTGGTGTTCGACCGGCGCGTCGGGGGCCGCACCCTGGACTTCGGGACCACCGGGAACCTGCGCAACTCCGACCTGGTGATGTACGACCGCCAGACCGAGACCTGGTGGCAGCAGTTCGGCGGCGAGGCCATCGTCGGTGAGCTCACCGGGACGCGGCTCGCGCGCGTGCCGGCCCGCATCCTGAGCGCCCGCGAGTTCCGCGAGCAGCATGCCGACGGCGGGGTGCTCTCCCAGGACACGGGCTACGACCGGCCGTACGGCCGGAATCCGTACACCGGCTATGACGCCCCCGGATCACCGCAGCTGTTCGGGTCGGCGAACTCCGACGACCGTCGCCTCGACCCGAAGGAGCGCGTCGTGTTCATCGAGCTTGGGGGCGAGGCGGTCGCCGTGCCGTTCACCCTCCTGCGCTCCCGGAAGGCCATTCCGGTGCGGATCGCCGGGCGGCAGCTTCGCGTCCGCTGGCGTCCCGGCGTGAGCAGTGCGCTGGGTGCCGACAGAATCGCGGGAGGGCGGGACGTCGGCGCGTCACAGGTCACTGACGACGCCGGCAGGACGGTGGCGTTCGAGGAGCCGTTCTGGTTCGCGGTCGCCGCCTTCCGCCCCGACGTGCGCATCGTTCGGTCCTGACCGGGCGCCTCCTCCCGCCGCGAGCGAGGCCGCCCGCAGCTAGGCGCACCTCGCTCGGCGGAATGGAGGCGCTTCCGACGAATGAGATACGGTTTCCCGCCATGACGTCACCCGGCCCCTCCCCTCTCCGCCGCCGCATGCGTGCCGCCGCCCCCGCCGCCGCGCTCCTGGCGGTCGCCGCGCCCCCGCTCGTCTCCGCCGCCGCGGCGAAGACCCTCGTCACCTACCCGGTCGCCATCAAGGTCGACATGGAGGTGACGCAGCGGTCGATCTGGAAGGGCATCAAGCCGGGCTGCTTCGCGCCGCAGGAGAGCTTCGACACGACCTACGAGATCTCCCTGAAGACGCACCCGCAAGGCCCGAAGTCGAAGGTGAAGAACGCGGTCGCGACGCTGCTCGGCGACAACTACGGCACCACCTACGCGTTCGGCGCGCCCGGCGGGGCGAAGCAGTCCGGGAAGAGCCCCGGGTGGAACCTCGAGGTCGCCTACCCGGCGGGCTGCGGCCCCGACCCGGCCCCGCCGGTGCCGGCCGGCATCAGCGCGCCGAAATGCGCCAACGTCAGCGAGCGCGTCGCGGCCACGCTCATCCAGACGTCCGACGGGAAGAAGGGCGACGGGCTCCTCGTGATCCAGCGCACGCCGAAGGCGGCGCTCAGCGCGAAGTCGGCGAGCATCGGCGACTCGTGCCACCGCACCCTCCACGACGTCGACTTCGCGACCATCGCGTCGGAGCTCGACATCAACCTCCGCACCACATTCATCCAGATCCCGGTCCCGAAGCTCCACGACAAGCTCCTCGACCTCGCCATCGTGTCGAACCCCACCCGCAGCCACAGCTTCAGCTTCAGCGGCGACTGCTGGGAGACCCGCATGCGGCCGTCCATCGGCCCCGACCCGGCGTTCACGCGCACGCCCAGCCACCCGCACAACGCCATCGGGCAGAACTTCACGGAGGACGGCGCCAACGCGTGCCTCGTCACCGGGTCCGGCCGGGTCACCATCACCCGCGTCGGCCCGCTGAAGAAGGTCACCCTCCCCGGATAGCCGCGGCCCGGCCCCGCCGCCCGCGCGGGGCTACTTCGGCTTGATCGTGAGCTCGATCACCGGCTTGCCGGTCTCGATCCGGACGACGTCCGTGGTGTAGGTGTGGGTCGCGGCCCGCTGGGAGCTGTCCTCCCGGACCTCCCCGGAGCCGGTCTCGGTCTCGCGCCCCTTCTCGCCGTGCACGCCGACCGACCCGCCCTTCGTGGTGGTCGTGCCGGTCCTCGCCCCCACGTCGACGTCGGTCTTGACGTTCAGCTCCTTCTCGAACATCACCTGGACCTGCCGTGACACGTCGGTGGCGTAGCTCGTCGCCACCTCCGTCGCCACCTCCGTCGCCTCCTGGTGGGCGCGGCTGCTCTCCTTCCGCCGCTGCTCCTCCACCTTCACGTCGGTGACGGTCTCCGCGTCCTCCGGCGTGTGCTTCACCTCCGTGTCGCCGCCGGTGATCTTGTTCCACAGCCACTTGCCGCCCCGCCACACCAGGTCCGTGACCTTCCGCTTCGCCCAGTCCTTCACCTTCTTCGGGATCAGCCGGTAGATCAGGACCCGCTTGCTGAGGAGCTTGTCGGCGTACGACCACAGCTTGTCCTTGACGAGGTTCCCGAGCTTCTCCTTCAGGAAGTCGAAGCCGCGCTCCCAGATGCTCGGGTCCTCCTGCTTGAGCTGGTCCTCCCCCTCCACGTCGATCGTCTGGTCCGGCAGCGCCCGGCGCCCCGTCGTCGTCTTCGTCGACGCCTCGCTCTCGTTCGACTGGACGAGCTCGGTGATGAGCTGGCGAAAGCTCCGCTCCGTGGCGAGCTTGATCGCCGTATGGGTGTTCGTCACGAACCGGGTGGCGTACTTCTGCTTGCGCTCGACGGTCTGCTTCACGCGAACGTCGACGTCCTTCTTCGTGGTCGTGGACCCGCCGCCCTTGACGTCGACGCTGGTGCCCGACGTCTCCCGCTGCTTCGCCGTGCCCTCCTGCCGCCGGTAGTGCTGGTCCCCCTCCTGACGCGTGGTGGAGACCGTCGCCTTGTACTCCTTGCTGGGGATGACGACGTACACGAAGCAGTCGGAGTCCGCGCCGATCGCGTAGCTGACGGTGGGAAGCGACGGCTGCCCCCGGTGCCGCCCCACGACGGTGATGTCCACCTGGGACGTCGGCGTGGCCACCGGCTCCCCGCCGCCGCCGGGCGCGGCCGTCGCGTCGGCGGCGAGGGCCGCGTCGGCCGCCTGCCGCGCCCCCT
>JBFLWO010000149.1:0-5726 GCA_040757755.1 Actinomycetota bacterium | reverse complement strand
GCAGCGCCTTGCCGGTGTCCTCCTCGAGGTCGGTCAGGCGCGCGCCGCCGTCCTCGCGCAGGAGCGCGGCGACGCGGGGGTGCACGCCGACGACGAACGACCCCTCCGTGCGCCCGGCGAGCGCCTCGCGCACCTCGCGCTCCACCTCGATCGCGTGGGTCTCGTCGGTCACGACGTAGCCGGTGCCCTCGCAGGACGGGCACGGCTCGGTGAGGATCTCCCGCGGACCGTCGCTGATGTTCTGCCGGGTCATCTCCACCAGGCCGAGCGGCGAGATGTCCACGACGTAGGTGCGGCTGCGGTCCGCCTCGAGGGCCTGCTCCAGCGCCTTCTTCACCGCGGCCCGGTTCTTGCGGTCCTCCATGTCGATGAAGTCGATGATCACGATGCCGCCGATGTCGCGCAGCCGCAGCTGCCGCACCACCTCGGCCGCCGCCTCGAGGTTCGTGCGGGTGATCGTCTCCTCCAGCGACGAGGACCCCTTCCCCACGTGGCGGCCGGTGTTCACGTCGATCACCGTCATCGCCTCGGTGTCGTCGATCACGAGGTAGCCCCCGGAGGGGAGCGGCGCGCGGCGGTTCAGGGTCGAGCGCACCGCCTTGTCGACGCCGAAGGCGCGCATCATCGGCACCTTCCCCTCGTACAGGCGCACCCGGTCCGCCAGCTCGGGGGAGGTGCGGCGCAGGAACTCGACGAGGCGCCGGTGCTGCTCCTCCTCGTCGACGAGCACCTCGTCGACGCCCTGCCGGAAGAGGTCCCGGACGATCCGCAGCGACACGTCGGCCTCGCTGTACAGCAGGCTCGGCGCCTTCACCTGCTCGGCGCGCTTCTGGAGCGCGGCCCACAGGCGCACGAGCAGGGCGTGGTCGCGCTGCAGCTCCGCCTCGGACACGCCGGCGGCGGCGGTGCGCACGATCACCCCACCCGAGCTCGTCTTGACGAGCGCACCGCAGATCTTGCGCAGCCGCTGGCGCTCCTCGTCGGCGAGGCGCTTGCTGACCCCCACCCCGTCGCCGTACGGCACGTAGACGAGGAACCGCCCCGCGAGGGACAGCTGCATCGTGAGCCGCGCCCCCTTCGTGCCCATCGGGTCCTTGATCGCCTGCACGATCACCTGGTCGCCCTTGCGCACGAGGTCGGCGATCTGGCGCTTGTGCTTCGGCACTCCGAGGGCGACGACCTCGTCGACGTGGAGGAAGCCGTTCTTCGCGAGGCCAACGTCGATGAAGCACGCCTCCATGCCCGCGAGGACGCTCTCGACCTTGCCCTTCCACACGTGACCCACGACGGAGCGCTGCCCGCGCCGCTCGATGTGACATTCGGACACGCGGCCGTCCTCGAGGAGCGCCACGCGCGTCTCCGAGCTGTCGACCGAGACCAGGATCTGCGTCTTCAGTTGCCCACCCCTCCACGTCGCCGGCGCACAGCGCCCTGGATACGTTCCTTCAGCCCGGTGAGGGGGCGGTCGGCCGCCGCGCCGCCCTCGGCGAGCCACCGTGCGGCGGCCTCCCCGACGGCGCGCGTGCCGGCGTAGGCCACGCCTCCACGCAGGGCGAATGCCGGGCCGGGGAGGAGCATGAGCGCCCCCCGCCCCACCGCGCGCCAGCCGAGGCCCGCGGCGATCACCGCGGCGAGCTCCAGCCCGCGCTCCATGCCGAGCTCGCGGTCGTGGACGACCGCGAGGTCCATCACGAGCCGGGCCTGAAGCAGCGTCAGGGCCGGCATGCTCGTTCCCGGGAGGACGCCCGCGGCGCCGATCGCCGCCGCACGGCGCGCCGCCCGCGACACGAGAAGGCGTGTCGCGACGGGACGCAGGGCGGGGATGTGGCGCGCCGTCGCCGGCAGGTCGTCGGCGAGGGCGTCGGCGACCGCCGCGAGGGCGGCGGCGGCCCCCTCCTCGCCGTCGAGGGTCCGCACGTGTGTGACGTTCCCCATGCCCAGCCCGGGGTGCCCGGCGACCCGCCGCTCCAGGTCGCGCCGCTCGACGGCGGTGCCGGTGAGTAGCGCCAGTGCGCGGCCGGCGGCGGCGCGGTGCGCGGCGAGCGCGGCGAGCGCCACGCCGTGGTCGTGGCCGGGGACGGCGACGAGGAGGGCGAGGCCGCGCCCCTCGGCGGGCGGGGTGCCGGGGATCCCGAGGATCGCCCGCAGCCGCGGCGCGCCGGGCCCGTCGAGCACCGCGACGTCCGCGCCGTGCGCGGCCGACGCCTCCTTCACGACGGCGAGGTACGGCCGCCCCTTGGCGGCGCCCCGCACGAGGCTCGTCAGTCCCGGCACGCTCGCGCCGTCAGATCGTCGCGCGCCGGCGGTGGATGCCGAGCAGCAACCCCACGGCGATGAGGTTCGACAGGGTATGGCTCCCGCCATAGCTCATGAACGGGAGCGGAATCCCCGTGATCGGCATTATTCCCACGGTCATCCCGATGTTAACGAACACCTGGAAGGCGAGCATCGCGACGATGCCGCCCGCGACCAGCTGGTCCGCCTGGGACGAGGCGCGCGCGACGAGCCCCATGCCTCTCCACAGCACCAGCCCGTAGGCGAGGATGAGCCCGCCGGCGCCGACGAACCCGAACATCTCGGCGACGACGGCGAAGATGAAGTCGGTGTGGTGCTCCGGCAGGAAGTCGTTGTTCGTCTGCGTCGCGCCGCCGGGCCCCTTGCCGAGCGCGCCGCCCTGCCCGACGGCGATCTCGCTCTGGTTCTGCTGGTAGCCGGCGTCGCCGGGGTCGTCGACGGTGCCGGTGAACGTGAGGAGCCGGTTCACCTGGTAGGGCTTCAGCACCTCGATGCCGGCGGCCGGGAGCACCGCGAGGACCAGGGTGGATGCGGCGACGATCACCGCCAGCATCGTCGCGAGGTGCGTCCACGGCACCCCGGCGAGGAACAGGATGGCGAGGAGGATCGCCCCGTAGACGAGGGCGGTGCCGAGGTCCGGCTGCACGAACACGACGATCGCCGGAAGCGCGGTGACCCCGACGAGGAGAAGCGTGAGGCGGCGGGATCCGACCTCCTTGGCGCGCTCGGCGACGAGCCCGGCGAGGATGAGGCACAGCGCGGCCTTGCCCAGCTCAGACGGCTGGAAGCGGAAGGCCCCGAGCTCGATCCAGCGGGTGGATCCCTTCGCGGACCCGCCGACGACGAAGACGACGGCGAGGGCGCCGAGGAGGGCGCCCCACACGGCCCACGGCAGCTGCGTGAGCCGCCACGTCGGCAGGACGGCGGCGAGCACCATGAGCCCGACGCCGAGGAGCAGGAACACGAGGGACCGGCTGAAGTAGTAGTCGGGGCGGCCGGGGATGTCGGTGCGGGTCGCGGCCCGGACGGTGAGCAGGCCGAAGGTGGAGATGACGAGGACGGCCGCGACCAGGATCCAGTCGAGGCCGGTGAGGGCGTGGCGGAGGCGCTCGGCGATGCCGCCGCCGCCGAGCGGTCGGGTGAGCGTCGTCAATTCGCCTTCGCCCCGCCGCCGCAGGAGGCGCCGTCGAACCGCAGGTACGCGCCCATCACCCGGCACACGGCGGGCGCCGCGGCGTTGGCGCCCTGCCCGCCGTTCTCGACGACGATCGCGATGACGATGCGCGGCTTGTAGTACGGGGCGTAGCCGACGAACCAGGAGTGGTCGGCGCCGCTGTTCTCGGCGGTGCCGGTCTTCCCCGCCGCCTTCACGTCGTCGGGGAGGGTCTGGAACACGCCCACGGCGGTGCCGTCGTAGTTGTTCGCCACCATGTAGAGGCCGTCACGCACCACGCCCAGGGTGCGTTCGGAGACCCCGACGCTGCGTGCCGCGTGGCCGCGCCAGGGGGTGAGCACCGCGGTGCCGTCCGGCTGCTCCACCTGGTTCACGATGGTGGGGGTCACGACCCGGCCGCCGTTGGCGATCGCGGCGTAGGCGACGGCGACCTGGAGGGGGGTGACCTGCAGGTCCTTCTGGCCGATCGCCATCTGGATGGTGTCGCCGGGAAGCCAGATGCGGCTCACGGGGTCGGGGTTGTCCTTGAACGTCTCCCGCTTCCACTGCGGGGTGGGGAGGACGCCCGCATCCTCGCCGGGGATGTCGATGCCGGTGGGCCGCCCGTAGCCGAAGCGGCGCGCCCAGTCCTGCAGCAGGTCGCGCCCCCGCGCCTTGTAGTCCTCGTAGAACCGCGTCGCGACCTCGTCGAAGAACGTGTCGGCGGAGAACATGAGGGCCTGGCGGACGGTGAGCAGGCCGAGGTCGACGCCCCCGAAGTTCTTCCAGGGCTGCCCGTAGAGCTTGATGGAGCCGGGGGAGGCGACGAGCTCGTCCGGCCGCAGCTTGCCGGTCTCGAGCGCGGCGACGGACGTGATCGGCTTGAAGGTGGAGGCGGGCGGGTAGCGCCCCTGGATCGCCCGGTTGAAGAACGGCTGCCGTGGGTCGCGCCAGAACGCGGCGATCCGCTTCTCCTGCCGCCGGGCGAACGCGTCGGGGTCGTAGCTGGGGTAGGAGGCGAGGGCCAGGACCTGCCCGGTCTGCGGGTCGATCGCGACGCCGGCGGCGGCCTTCGACAGGCCGCTCAGGGCGACGCGCTCGCGCAGCTGGTCCTCGAGGGTGCGCTGGGTGGCGAGGTCGATGGACAGCCGGATGCTGTGCCCCGGCCGGGGCGGGCGGGCGGAGATGACGCCGCGCGCGGTCTGCTCGCCGGTGGCGTCCACCTCGTAGCGGAACTGCCCGGCGGTGCCGCGCAGGTAGTCCTCGTACCGCTTCTCGATTCCCTCGATGCCGACGTGCTCGTCCAGCCGGTAGCCCTTGCGCCGGTAGGCGGCGGCCTCCTCCGCGGGGATCTGCTGCGTGTAGCCGAGGAGCAGCCCGGCGACGGCGACGCCGCCGACCTTCTCGGGGTACTCGCGCACGTACGTCGCCTCGAGGCCCACGCCGGGAAGCTGCCGGTGGCGTTCCTCCACGAACGCCTGCTCGAGTGGCCCGACGTCCTCGGCGATCACGACTGATTGCAGCGAGTTCTGCCCCGCCTCGTCGATCTTCTCCTCGATCGCGGCGGGGGTGGTCTTGAGCGCCCGCGCGAGCATGGCGACGACGCGCGCGCGGTGCGCCGCCGGCAGCTCCTGCGGCCGGATGACGACGTTCTCGCCGGCGCGGTTGCGGACGAGCTCCTTGCCGTTGCGGTCGGTGATGACGCCGCGCGGCGCCTCCACCGAGACGGTGCGGATGCGGTTGTCCGTGGCCTGCCGCTCGAACTCCGCCCCCCCGATGACCTGCAGGAACCAGAGGCGCAGGAGAAGGACGGCGAGGGCGGCGAGCACGACGGCGCCGAGCACGGCGAGCCGCCGGGCGAGCTGGGGCGTGAGGTGCGGGGAGCCGGCGGGCCCCGGGAGGGGGCGTGTCGTCACGACCCCATCACATGCGGCTCGATGACGCGGGGACCGCCCAGCAGGCGGCGTGCGACGAGGAGGACGGGGGGCGCGAGCAGCGCCGAAAGCGCCATCTGAGGCACGACGATCCGCCCGACGAGGTAGGCGGCGGGGACCGTCTCGCCGAGCAGGACGTGCATGAGGGCGTAGGCGACCTGCACGAACCCGGCGGCCAGCACGGCGAGGCCGAGGGGGACGACGAGGGTCTCCCCCTCCGGACGCTCCGCGTAGCGGCCGGCGAACCAGCCGACCGCCAGGTAGAGGACCGCGAGGACGCCGAGGGTGCCGACCGGCGCGGTGAGCTCGAGGAGGAGGCCGGCCGCGAACCCGCCGACGCCGCC
>JBFLWO010000148.1:0-5746 GCA_040757755.1 Actinomycetota bacterium | reverse complement strand
CCCCGGCCCCCGGACCGCCCTCTGACGGGAGACGCCCCTAGGAGGCGGCGGCCTCCTCCGGGTGCGGCTCGAGCACGACCGCTCCGCGCTCGCCGGTGCGGACGCGGATCGCGTCCTCGACGTTGAACACGAAGATCTTGCCGTCACCGGGCTCGCCGGTGTGGGCCAGCTCGAGGATCGTGTCGACCGCCCGGTCGAGGTCGCTGTCGTCCACCACGACCTCCAGCTTCAGCTTCGGCCGGAGGAAGATGGTGGTCGTCGCCCCGCGGTAGCTCTCCGTGAAGCCCTTCTGACGCCCGGAGCCCTTGACCTCGCTCACGCTCATGGAGGGGAGCCCCATGTGCGCGAGGCGGTCGCGGATGGCGTCGAAGGCCTCGTGTCGGATGAACGCTTCGATCTTCTTCACGAAAAAACTCCTTGGGGGGTCGCTAGGACGACGTCGCCGGCGCGGTCGCCGACGCCGCCGAGCCGGCCGGAGCCGGGGAGACCGGGATGTAGGACTCCTCCGGCGTGGCGCCCGGCACGTCGATGAACCGCTCCGGGTACCCATACATGCCGTGCTCGGAGATGTCGAGTCCCGCCAGCTCGTGCTTCTCGCTCACCCGCAGGCCCACCGTGACCTTGATCGCCAGGAACGTGAGGGCCGCCAGGGTGAAGGTGAAGCCGACCGTCGCGGCGATGCCGTAGAACTGCACCCACAGCTGGGCGCCGCCGCCACCGAGGAGCAGGCCCTCGCTCTTGCCGAGGCCCAGGTCCGTGGTGCGCTGCGCCGTGGCGAACAGGCCGAGGGACAGGGTGCCCCAGATACCGGCGATGCCGTGCACGGGGAGGCAGCCGATCGGGTCGTCGACGCGGATCTTGTCGACGAGCACGACGAGCGGCGGCACGATCAGGCCGGCGACGAGGCCGATCACGACCGCGGCCCACGGGTCGACGAACGCGCACGGCGCGGTGATCGCCACGAGGGCGGCGATGGCGCCGTTGCCCATCTGCGACACGTCCGCCGTCTTGAACATCAGGTACGCGCCGATGGTCGCCCCGATGACGCCGGCGGCCGCCGCCAGGTTCGTGTTCACGGCGACGTCGGCGAAGTTCTGGCCGACCGCGTTGAGCGTGGAGCCCGGGTTGAAGCCCATCCAGCCGACCCACAGGATCAGCACGCCGAGGATCGCGAGCGGGATCGAGTGGCCCGGGAGCGGGACCGGCTTGCCGTCACGGAACTTGCCGATGCGCGGCCCCAGGATGAGGGTCCCGGCCAGCGCCGCCAGGGCGCCCTGCAGGTGGACGATGGACGAGCCGGCGAAGTCCAGGAAGCCGTCCTGGGCGAGCCAGCCGCCGCCCCACGTCCAGTGGGCGACCGTCGGGTAGATGAACCCGGCGAAGACGACGCCGAAGATGATGTACCCGATGAACTTCGTCCGGTCGAGCATCGTGCCGAACACGATCGCGAGGGACACCGCGCAGAACACGACCTGGAAGAAGAACTGCGCCTCCACCGGCGTGTTCGAGTAGGCCAGCGACGCGAAGTCGCTCACGGGGTTCGAGTTGTCCATGAACCAGCCGCTGGAGCCGATGAAGTCGTTCCCGGCGCCGAAGGCGAACGAGAAGCCGATCGCCCAGAACATCAGGAACGAGATTGCAAGGTTGATGACGATCTTGCCGGCGACCGCCGCCGCGTTCTTCATCCGGGACAGGCCGATCTCGAGCATGGCGAAGCCCGCCTGCATGAAAAGGACCAGAATGGCCGCCAGGACCACCCAGATGGAGTTCGCCGCGATGTCGGTCGGCGTCGGGTCGGCCGCCGCGGCGAAGGCCGGTGCCGCCAGAAGCAGCCCGAGCCCCCACAGCGGGGCGCGACGGAGGGATTTCGAACGCATGGCTCTCCTTGGTCGGTAAGCGGCCCTCCCCGGGCCAGCTTGCCGTCAAGGATCTTGCGCGCGCCTGGGTCCCCTCGTTGGCCCCGCGTCGAAACTTGCCCCCCGCCCCCTTCTCCCTCGGGCGAAGGCACCCGCGGCGCGGCGCGGCCGGGACGTCAGCCGGCGGCGGGCACCGCCGGCGTCCAGTCCGGGTCCGGAAGGTCGGCGCCGGCCCCGTCGAGGGCGAACGCCTCCGCGAGGAGCTGGTAGGAGCGGACCCGCTCCGCGTGGTCGTACACCATCGTCAGGACCATCACCTCGTCCGCGGCGGTGCGCTCCGCGAGCGCCGCGATCTCGTCGCGCACCGCCCCCGGCTCCCCCACGACCTGCGCGCGGCGGTAACGGCGGATCTCGTCCGCCTCCCCGTCCGACAGCCGCGCCGCCATCGCGTCCCGTGGCGAGGGAAGCGGCGTGGGGCGCCCCAAGCGCATCCGCAGCACCGCGAGCCCCATCGAGGACACGAGCTCCTCGGCCCGCCCGGCGGTGTCGGCGCACACCGCGGACACCGCGAGGATCGCGTGGGGCTCCGCCAGGCGCCCCGGCCGGAACGACGCGCGGTACAGGCCCATCACCTCCTCCGCCCCCCGCGGGTTCATGTGGCGGGCGAACGCGAACCCCACGCCGAGGGTCGCCGCGAGCCGCGCCCCGAAGTCGCTGGAGCCCAGCACGTACAGCGGCGGCAGCGGCACGTCCCGCGGCTCGGCGGTGACGCCGCGGAACGGGTGGTCGTCGGGGAAGCCCCCGTCGACGTACGCGAGGAGCTCGGCGATGAGGGACGGGGCATCGTCGTGGTGGGCGCCGCGGCGGAGCGCGTAGGCGGTGACGCCGTCGGTGCCGGGCGCGCGGCCCACCCCCAGGTCGATCCTGCCGGGGTACAGGGCCTCCAGCACCCGGAACGCCTCCGCGATGCGCAGCGGGCTGTGGTTCGGCAGCATGATCCCCCCCGCCCCCACGCGGATCCGCCGGGTGCGCGCCGCGACCTGCCCGATCATCACCTCCGGCGACGGGCACGCCATCGCCGGCAGGTTGTGGTGCTCCGCCAGCCAGTAGCGCGCGTAGCCCAGGCGGTCCGCCACGGTGGCGAGGTGCAGTGTGTTGTGGAGGGCGCGGGACGCGGGGACGCCCTCCGCCACCGGCGACAGGTCGAGGACCGACAGGGGGAGGCTCACCGCCCCAGACTAGTCGCGCGCCCCCACGCGGGCGGGGGGCCCGCGGCGCGGCCCGCGCGATCCAGGCGTTTCGGGAGGGGCGGTCCGGGTCACTCGTCACGCGGGACGACCGCCGGCCGGAGTAAGGTCGCGGCCGCCGCACCCGGACGGCGGAGCTACGGAGGTCCCGGCGCATGAGACTGTCTCTCACCCCACGGTCGTCGCAGTTCTACGACCTGTTCGCCCAGGTGGGGGCGAACGCCCTCGAGGCGGCGCGGGCCGCCGAGGCGCGGTTCCGGGAATGGCCGCGGCCGCCCGTCCCGCAGGAGCGGCTGAAGGACCTGGAGCATGCCGGCGACCGGCTCACCCACGACATCGTCCAGCTCCTCAACACGAACTACGTCACCCCGTTCGACCGGGAGGACATCTACGAGCTGGCGTCACGCACCGACGACGTCGTCGACCACGTCTACCACGCGTCCGAGCTCCTCGACCTGTACGGCGTCGCCGACGCGAGCCCCGCGGCGGTGGCGCAATGCCACGTGCTCGTCGACGCCTGCGAGGCGCTGGAGGTCGCCCTGCGGTCGCTGAAGGGGCGCCGCGACGCCGAGGCCGCCCTGCTGCGCGTGAAGGCCCTGGAGGACGACGGGGACCGGGTGCACCGCCAGGCGATCGGCGCCCTGTTCCACGACCCGGACATCGACCCGCTCGTCGTGATCCGCTGGAAGGACATCCACGAGGCCCTCGAGAACGCCGTCGACGCCTGCGAGGGGTCCGCGCACGTCATCGGCAACATCCTCGTGAAGAGCAGCTAGCAGAGCCCGCGCATGGACGGGGATCTGCTCCTTGTCGCCGTCGTCGTGGTGGCGCTGTTCTTCGACTTCACGAACGGCTTCCACGACGCGGCGAACGCCATCGCCACCGGCATCTCCACGCGCGCCCTCCACCCGCGCGTGGCGGTGCTGCTCGCGGCGGCGCTGAACTTCGCCGGCGCGTTCGTGTCCATCAAGGTGGCCGCGACCGTCGCGAAGGGGGTCGTCGACCCCGGCGTCATCACCCTCGAGATCGTCCTCGCCGGCCTCATCGGCGCCGTCGCCTGGAACCTCGCGACGTGGTACGCCGGCCTCCCGTCCAGCTCCAGCCACGCCCTGATCGGCGGGGTGGCGGGGGCGGCGATCGCCGCGAACGGCTTCGACGTCATCCTCGGGGACGGGCTGCTGCAGAAGGTCGTGATCCCCTCCCTCGCGGCCCCCCTCCTCGGCATCGCCGGCGCCGCCGTGATCATGATCGTGATCCTGTGGATCATCCGGCGGCGCGCGCCCGCCCCCGTGAACCGCGTCTTCCGCCGGTTCCAGCTCGTCACCGGGGGGTTCCTCGCGTTCACCCACGGCACCAACGACGCGCAGAAGACCATGGGGATCATCACCCTCGCGCTGATCGCCGCCGGCCACGAGAGCGCCACCGACTTCGACGTGCCGACATGGGTGATCGTGTCCGCCGCGTCGGCGATGGCCCTCGGCACGTGGGCGGGCGGGTGGCGCATCATCCGCACCCTCGGGCAGCGGATCGCGAAGCTCGAGCCGCCCCAGGGGTTCGCCGCGGAGGCCGCGTGCGGCTCGATCCTGTTCCTCACCGGCCACCTCGGGTTCCCCGTGTCGACGACCCACACGATCTCGGGGGCCGTCCTCGGGGCCGGCGCGTCCCGCCGGTTCTCCGCCGTGCGGTGGGGCGTCGCCGGGAACATCGTGCTCGCCTGGGTCATGACGATCCCCTGCGCCGCCCTCGTCGGGGCGGCGATGCAGGTGCTCACCCGCATCCCGGGCGGCGCGGCGATCGTCGTCCTCGTCGGGGTGCTGATCGCGGCCCTCGCGCTTCTGTCCCGCACCCGCGTGTCGCGCGCGGAGCCCACCCCGGCATCCTCCTGAGGCACCCGCGGGACGTTCGTCCGCCCGGACCGGGTCGAGTGTCTCTTGGGAGGATCCGGGTCACGCGATCCCGCATCCGGGTACCCTGCGCGACGGCGCCGACCGGCGACAGGACCGACCGACCGAAGGGAGTGGGATGGCGACCGATCGCAGAGCAGAGGTCACCTGGCAGGGCAGCCTCATGGAGGGGGCGGGCACCATCACGAGCGTCACGAGCGGCGCGTTCGCACCGCTCGACGTGTCGTGGCCGTCCCGCGCCGAGGAGCCGGCGGGCAAGACGAGCCCCGAGGAGCTCATCGCGGCCGCGCACGCCTCCTGCTACTCCATGGCGCTCTCCGCCGCGCTGGCCCGCGCCGGCACGCCGCCGGAGTCCCTGCAGGTGTCCGCCACCGTCACGTTCGTGCCGGGGACGGGCATCACCCGCTCCGCCCTCACCGTCGTCGGCCGCGTCCCGGGCGCCGACGCCGCGGCGTTCGAGCAGGCGGCACAGGGCGCGAAGGACGGCTGCCCCGTGTCGAAGGCGCTCACCGGCAACGTCGAGCTGAGCGTCGAGGCGCGACTCGACGGCTGACGCCGCGGGGGGTCGGGCGCGCGGCGCCCGGCCCCCGGGCGGTGCCGCGGTCCCGACGTCACGAGGCCCCGCACGGGAGCCTGAACCGGGGATCCGGGTCGACCGCGGTGCGTCGACCCCACCGTGCCCGGCGCCCTCCCCGACAGGGCACCCCGGACGGGCGGCACCCGGGGCGTGACGTCACCC
>JBFLWO010000147.1:0-5748 GCA_040757755.1 Actinomycetota bacterium | reverse complement strand
GGAGCGCCGTGCGGCCCACGGGGCGCACGACGAGGGGCTGCAGCAGGCCCCGGTCCGCGTCCCCCCGCACGGCACCGAGCGTCAGGAAGATCGCGAGGACGGTGCCGAGGAACAGGGTCGCGAACATCGCGAGGCCCACGAGCGTCGCCCCCGCGATCACGCGGCGGTCCTCCCGCCGCAGCAGGTCACCCGCGAAGCGGGCGTCGATCTCCTGCATCACCTGATGCACGCCCACCCCGTACAGCACCAGGAACGCCGCGGTGAGGATCAGCACCACCACGAACACCCGGCGCCGCACGCTCTCCTGCAGGGCGTAGCGCGCCACCAGGGCGATCCCCCTCACCGCGCGGCGTCCTCGTCGCCGGGCGACCCCACGGCCTCCAGGTACACGTCCTCGAGGGTGGGGCGCACGAGCCGCACCCCGTACACCCGCTCCCCCGCCGCGACGAGACCGGCGACGACGCCCGGCACCGCGTCCCGCCCGGCCCCCGGGATCAGGCGCGTGCCGGCGTCGGTCTCCACCTCGACCCCGCCGGGGCGCGCCAGCTCGTGCGGCGCCCCCGCGGCCACGACCCGCCCCCGCGCGATGATCACGACCCGGTCGCACACGAGCTCCACCTCCGAGAGGAGGTGGGAGTTCAGGAGCACCGCGACGCCGCGGCCGCGCAGCTCCTCCAGCAGCCCGCGCACCGCCCGCCGCCCCGCCGGGTCGAGGGCGCTCGTCGGCTCGTCCAGCAGGAGGATCCCCGGGCGCCCCACCATCGCCTGGGCGATGCCGAGGCGCTGCTGCATCCCCTTCGACATCGCCTCCACCCGCCGGTCGCGGGCATCCGCCAGGCCCACGAGCGCCAGGAGCTCGTCGCGCTCCCGGACGCCGCCGTCCGACCCGGCCAGGCGCTGGTGCAGCGCGATCACCTCCCGCGCCGACATCCACTCCGGGAAGCGGAACAGCTCCGCCAGGTACCCGAGGCGGCGGCGCGCCGCCGGCGACCCCGCCGGCGCCCCCAGCACCCACGCGGCCCCCGCCGTGGGCCGCACCAGGCCGCACGCCACCTTCACCAGGGTGCTCTTCCCCGCGCCGTTCGGCCCGACGAGCCCGACGAGCTCCCCCCGGGCCACGTCCACGTCGACGCCGCGCAACGCGACGTCGGCGCCGTAGCGCTTCACCAGGCCGCGCGCGGCGAGGGCGAGGTCCGTGTGCGGCACGCGCGAAGGATTGCGCACCTCGCCGGCTCCGGCACCGCCGCCGGGCCCGCGACCCGTCAGCGGCTGCGGATGAACGCGGTCAGGCCGTACGCCCCGACCGGCGTCAGCCCGAGGCTCTCGTAGAAGCCCTCCGCGCCGCGCTCCGCCATCAGCACCTGATGGTGGAAGCGCGCCGGCGGGTAGTGGTCGAGGATCGCCTGCATCAGGGCGCGCCCCACGCCGCGCCGCTGATGATCCGGCGCGACCAGCACGTCCGCGATGTACACGGCGAACGCCTGGTCCGACATCGCCCGGGCGAAGCCGATCACGGCGCCCTCGTCGTCGACCGCGACGATCGACAGGGAGCTCGACTCCACGGCGATGCGCAGCCGCGTGGGGTCACTGGCGTGAGTCCAGCCGTGGGCCTTGTAGAGGCCGAGGATCGCCGGGAAGTCACGGCCGACGTCGGCCGGCCGGATCGTCGCCGGGGGGCGCAGGGTCGTCACCGGGGACCCGCCGGGAGCCGCCGATATACTCGCCCGCCGATGTCAGGAACCACGCACACTCTCCCGGAAAGGTACGACCCCGCGCGGGTCGAGGCAAAGTGGCAGCAGGCGTGGGAGGCCGCGCAGGCCTTCCGGGCCGAGCCGATCTCCCGCGACGGCGCCGCCCCCGTCCTGCCGGACCGCCCCCGCACCTACGTGCTGGAGATGCTGCCGTACCCCTCCGGCGAGATCCACATGGGGCACGTCAAGAACTACACGATGGGGGACGTGGTCGCGCACGTGCGCCGCCGCCGCGGCGAGCTCGTGTTCCACCCCATGGGCTACGACGCGTTCGGCCTGCCGGCCGAGAACGCCGCGATCCGCACCGGGGAGCACCCCGCCCTCGTCACGCGGCGCAACATCGCCCGCATCCGCGAGCAGCTCAAGCGCCTCGGCTTCTCCGTGGACTGGGACACCGAGATCTCCACGTGCGAGCCCGAGTACTACCGCTGGACGCAGTGGCTCTTCCTGCGCTTCTTCGAGCGCGGCCTGGCGGAGCGGCGCGAGGCCGCCGTGAACTGGTGCCCCAAGGACCAGACCGTCCTGGCGAACGAGCAGGTCGTCGACGGCGCGTGCGAGCGGTGCGGCACGGAGGTGGAGCTGCGCCAGCTCTCCCAGTGGTTCCTCAAGATCACCGACTACGCGCAGCGCCTCCTCGACGACATGGACACCCTCGTCGACTGGCCGGACCGCGTCCTCACGATGCAGCGCAACTGGATCGGGCGCAGCGAGGGGGCCCGCGTCGTGTTCACCTCCGACGACGGCGCCCACGAGATCCCCGTCTTCACCACCCGCCCGGACACGCTGTTCGGCGCGACGTTCTTCCTCCTCGCCCCCGAGCACCCCCTGGTGGAGCGGCTCGTCGCGGGACGGCCGGAGGCCGCCGCGGTGCGCGACTACGTCCGGGCCGCCGCCCGGGCCAGCGCCGCCGAGCGCGGCGCGCAGGACCGGCCGAAGACCGGCGTGTTCACGGGGCGCCACGTCGTGAACCCCGTGAACGGGGAGGAGATCCCCGTCTGGGTCGCCGACTACGTCCTCATGGACTACGGCACCGGAGCGGTGATGGCGGTGCCCGGGCACGACGAGCGGGACTTCGCGTTCGCCCGCGAGCACGGGCTGCCGGTGCGCCGCGTCGTCGCAGGCGACGGCGTCGACCCCGACGCGCCGCCCGAGCAGGCCGAGGCGGGGGACGGCCGCCTCGTGAACTCCGGTCCGTTCGACGGGATGGCGGTGCAGGACGCGAAGCCCGCCGTCGCCGCCTGGCTCGCCGAGCGGGGCGTGGGGGAGGCGACCGTCGGCTACCGGCTGCGCGACTGGCTGATCTCCCGCCAACGCTACTGGGGCGCCCCCATCCCGGTGGTCCACTGCGACGCCTGCGGCATCGTGGCGGTGCCCGACGACCAGCTCCCCGTGCTCCTGCCCGAGGTGGAGGACTACGCGCCGCAGGGGAAGAGCCCGATCGCCGCGAGCGACGCCTTCGTCCACACCGCCTGCCCGGCGTGCGGCGCGCCCGCCCGGCGCGAGACGGACACCATGGACACGTTCGTCGACTCGTCCTGGTACTTCCTGCGCTACACCGCGCCGCACCTGTCGACCGCGGCGTTCGAGCGCGAGATGGTCGACTACTGGCTGCCGGTCGACCAGTACATCGGCGGGGTCGAGCACGCCATCCTGCACCTGCTGTACGCACGCTTCTTCGTGAAGGTGCTGTACGACCTCGGCCTCGTCGGCTTCACGGAGCCGTTCGCGCGCCTCTTCACCCAGGGGATGATCTACCACCTGGGCGCGAAGATGAGCAAGAGCAAGGGCAACGTCATCGCGCCGGACGAGATGGTCGACCGCTTCGGGGCGGACACGCTGCGGCTCTACACCCTGTTCCTCGGCCACCCGGCGGACGACGCGGAGTGGAGCGACCGCGGCATCGAGGGGCAGCGGCGGTTCCTCGACCGGGTGTGGCGGATGGCCGCCGCCTGCGACGCCGGGCCCCTCGTGGCGCGCCCGTCCCTCCAGGAGCTGCAAGCGCACCCGGCCGCGCTCGACCTGGTGCGCCGCACCGAGGCGACCGTCGCGAAGGTGAACCAGGACGTCGCGGAGCGGTTCGCGTTCCACACCGCGATCTCCGCGCTGCACGACCTGGTGAACGCCGCGACGAAGGCGCACGCCGAGGGCGAGGTCGCCGACCCGCTCGGGGCGCGGGCGCTGCGGTGGGCGGCGCAGACCGCCGTGTCCCTGCTGTTCCCGTTCGCGCCGCACGTCGCGTCGGAGCTGTGGGAGCACCTGGGGGGCGGCCGGCTGTGGGAGGAGCCGTGGCCGGACCCGGCGGAGGAGTTCCTCGCGCGGGACGCCGTGACGGTCGTCGTCCAGGTGAACGGCAAGCTCCGGGACCGGATGGAGGTGCCGCCGGGGCACCCGCAGGACGCGGTGCTGGCGCAGGCGAAGGCGCTGCCGAAGGTGCTCTCGGCGATCGACGGCAAGTCGATCGTGCGGGAGGTCGTGGTCCCCGACCGGCTGGTGAACCTCGTCGTGAGGTAGCGGCCGGCGGGTCAGCCGCCGGCGGGCTCGGCCTCCACCGCCGCCTTCAACCTGCGGAGGTCCGCGGCGACGGAGCGGCGGACGGCGGCGGACAGGAGCGGGGCGGCGAGCCGGTAGAAGCCGCCGGCGTCCCCCCGGGTGCGGATCGTGACGCGCGTGCCGTCGCCGTCCTCCGCCAGCTCGTACACGACCGTCATCGGGAACGGTGCGCGCACCGAGCGCATGGCGAGGCGCGCGGGCGGCGCGTACTCGACGATCTCGTTGACGTACTCCATGGTCCGGCCGAGGAAGCGGGCGACGCGCAGCACCTGGGTTCCGGTGCCGACGGGGCCGCCGCCGAGCACCTCGACGCGGGTGAGCGCGCCGATCCAGGCGAGGTCGTTCGCCGGGTCCATCATGAGCCGCGCCACCTGGGGGCGCGGCCGCGCGACGCGGGTCTCCACGGTCACGTCCGTCATCACCGCTCCTTCCCGTACGGGTTCCCGTCGAGGGCCCTGGCCGCAAAGCTCTGCAGGCATCCCGTCCACCCGGACACGTGCAGGTCGCGGACGCCGTCGTGGGCGAAGCCGCGGTGGACGAGGACGAGGCGTGTGCCGTCGCCCTCGGCGTGGAGCTCCACCGTCACGACCGTCTCCGCGCTTCCCTCCATCTCCGGCGGATCGCCCTCCCACGCCCAGGTGAACACGAGGCGCCGCGGCCGGTCCACCACCAGGTACTCGCCGGTCACGGCGTGCACCCGCCCGTCCTGCGGGTCCTTCATCGCGAGCCGGTAGCGGCCGCCGGGCCGCAGGTCGACCTCGGCCCCGACGCCACGCCAGCCGGGGGCGGCCGCCCACCAGCGGGTGAGGAGCGCCGGGGTGACCCATGCCTCGAAGACGCGCTCCGGGGGAGCGGGGAGGAGCCGCTCCAGGCGGAGCTCCGGGGCGGGGGGCGTCATCCGGCGGGGGTCTCCGCGTCGCCGGCGGCGAGGAGGCGCTCGAGGCGGTCGAGCGTGCCCTCCCACATCTCCCGGTGGCGGCGCAGCCAGTCGTCGGCGTCCGCGAGTGGCGCGGAGACGAGGGTGAGGTGGTGGCGGCGGCCATCGATGCGCCGGGTGACCAGCCCGGCGCCCTCGAGGACCTTGAGGTGCTTCGAGACGGCGGGCTTCGAGAGGGGGATGTCACGGGTGGCCTCGGCCACGGAGGCCGGGCCGCGGGCGAGCCGCTCGACGATGCGTCGCCGCACCGGGTGGGCGAGGGCGTGGAAGCTGCGGTCGACGGCGGGATCGTTCACCTAACGGTGAACAATATGGCCCGGGCTCGCCGCCTGTCCAGGGTTGTGACGCATTCGTCGCCCGTGCGGGCGACTTCCGGCGCACTGCGTGCGCCATCCGCGCGTCCGCCCCGCCTAGCCTGGATCGCATGGAACGCCTCCTCCCCTGGCTCCGGCGCAGCGGCTGGGCGTACGCGGCGGCGACCCTGGCGCTGGCCGGCCTGGCCTGGTGGGC
>JBFLWO010000146.1:0-5767 GCA_040757755.1 Actinomycetota bacterium | reverse complement strand
CCCACCCGGCTCCACGGGGAAGCGCTCCACCTCGACGATGCCGTCGAGCGGCACCTCGCGGCGCTTCGCGCCCATCACGAGGTCCAGGATCGTCGGCACGAACACCAGCCGCTCGTCCGTCAGGTACAGGGTGCCGTGACGCGCGAGCCACCCGTTGTTCAGGTCCGCGCCGCCCTGCCGGCGCACCGTCTCCCCCTCCCGCGGCTTGTCCGCATGCGGACGTCGCGGCAGCTTCGTCGAGGTCGTCACGCGAACCTCCGCCGGCGTTCCCAGATCTGCATCCTCTCCTCCAGTGCCGCGATCCAGTCGTCGAGACCGGTCGTGAAGACGAACTCGAAGCTCCTGCCCTCCCGGGCGGACAGGCGCAACCGCGGCGCCCTGCCACCCGGCAGCACATCCTGCCGACGCCGCGGATGCCGTTCCACCGCGTCGATGTCGGCGAACCGGATCGTCACGGACCGCGCCAGGAGCAGCCGCTCCATCGGCGTCGGCGTGAACGACAGGCGGTCGTCGTGAAGCCGCAGATGACCGCCGCGCGCGAGCCAGCCGTTGTTCAGGGAGGCCAGGGTGCGCCGGTACACGCCCGCCTCCAGCTCACGGGGCCCGTCGCGCGCGATGATGAACGCGGCGTCCCACCGGTCGGGATCGAATCGATCCCGGTCCCGGTTCGAGTCGGGCATGGGTACCTCCCCTCGCGCGACGCATGCCGTGGCGGCGCCCCTGGCCGCCGGCGAAAGGGAGGTTCTCACACCCGGTGCCCGCCGAACGCGGCCCCGCACCCCCGCGATCACACGCGGGCCGGCGTGAGGAGGTCGGCGAGCTCCCCGGCGTGCGCGGGCTCGACGATCGCGAGGATCTGGTCCCCCGGGGCGAGCACCGTCTTGCCGTCCGGCACGATCGCCGCGTGATCCCGCAGGATGCTGATGAGGAGGCTCCCGGCGGGCAGCTCCAGCTCCCCCACCCGGCGGCCCGCGACCGGGGACTCGTCGGTCAGCACCACCTCGACGATCTCCAGGTTCTCGCGGCGAAGCGACAGCAGGTGCACCAGGTGGTGCTCCGGCACCTCGTGCTCGATCAGCGACAGGATCGACGTGGTGGAGCACACCGTCGGCCCGATCCCCAGCAGGTCGAAATGCTGCTGGTTGCGCGGATCGTTCACCCGGGCGATCACCGACTGCACGGCGAACTTCTCGCGCGCCACCTGGCAGATCACGATGTTGTCCTCGTCGTCGCCGGTGACGGCGATGCACACGTCCGCCCGCCCGATGCCCGCCGCCTCCAGGACGAAGATCTCCGTCCCGTCGCCGTACCGCGCCATGTGCTCGAACTCGTCCTCCAGCATCGCGAACCGCGACGGCCGGGACTCCACGATCGCGATCTCGTGCCCCGACCGCAGGAGCGCCCGGGCGACGTTGGCGCCGACCTTCCCCCCGCCCACGATCAGCACGTACATCCTCAGACCCCCTCGGGCGCCTGCGCGGCGTAGTCCCGCAGCGACGCCCCCATCATCTCGATGGCCGCCTGCGTGGGGCAGATCGTCGTGAGGCCCCGCTCCTCGTAGAACCGGGCGCGGTACGGGTCGAGGACCCGCACCAGCACGAACGGGACGCCGAACCGCTCCTTCGCGATCTGCGCGATGACGATGTTCGTGTTGTCGCCGTCGGTCGCGGCGACGAACGCGTCGGCGCGGTCGATGCCCGCCGCGAGGAGCACCGTCATCTCCAGCGCCTGCCCCTGCACGAAGCTGCCGGGGAAGTCGTCTCCCAACCGGGAGAACGCCTCCGCGCTGTCGTCCACGACGTTCACGTCGTGCCCGTCCTCGATCAGACCGCGGGCGATCGCGGACCCCACACGGCCGCAGCCCACCACCACCACGAACACCCGAAAACCTCCCGACGGCTCCGAAGCGGAACACTAGCGCTCGGCGTCACGGGCCGACGTCCCGCGCCGGGGCGCGTCAGTCCGCGACACCCGCCTCGGCCACGACCCGCGACGGCCGCACCCGCACCAGCACCTCCCCCGGCACGGCGTTGCGCCGGCCGTACGCATCGGCCCGCTCCGCCCCCATGTACCGGGCGGCGATCCGCGTCGCCCACGGCAGCATCTCGTCGAGGTCGTCGGACAGGGATGCCACCCCGTCGACCCGGACGTAGCCGAACGGCGGGGTCTCGTCGTCGACGCACACGGACACCCGCCCGTCCCGGGCCAGGGCGCGCCCCTTGACGGTGTCGCGGCCCGTCGTGAACACGAGGCACCCGTCGTCGTCCACCACGAACCAGATCGGGACGACCAGCGGACTCCCGTCCGCCCGCACGACCGCGACCTTCCCCGTCCGCGTCCCCGCCGACAGGAACTCCCGCGCCTCCGCGGCGGACATCCGCCTCATCCCCGCCCCCTCGTCCGCGAACCGGCCGCCGCCCACTGTCGCACGCGGCACGGATGCGGCACCCCGTCACCGCCGCCGGCGCGACTCCAGCCACAGGCGGGCGCCGCCGACCGCGACGAACAGGGCGCCGAGCACGTAGGCCCCGGCACCGGCGCCGCGCACCGCCGCGCTGATCACCTGCGCGACGCCCACGACCACCAGGGCCCCGGAAAGGACCGTCGTGGCGCGACGGTGGAACCGGTCCACCGTCGCGTCACGCGGCACGCCGCAGGGGGCGGGACATCGCCCACCCCCTGCGCGCGCGGTGCATCAGACGAGGAACGGGATGATCAGGAGGGCCACGATGTTGGCGATCTTGATCATGGGGTTGATCGCCGGGCCCGCCGTGTCCTTGTAGGGGTCGCCCACCGTGTCACCGGTGACCGCCGCCTTGTGGGCCTCCGAGCCCTTGCCTCCGTGCTTGCCGTCCTCGATGAGCTTCTTGGCGTTGTCCCAGGCGCCACCGCCCGAGGTCATGGAGATCGCGACGAAGAGCCCCGTCACGATCACGCCGAGGAGCAGGCCGCCGAGCATGACCCGTCCGTGGTCGATGCCGAAGATGAACGAGATGATGATCGGGACCGCGATCGGGATCAGGCCCGGGATCAGCATCTCCTTCTGCGCCGACGCCGTCACGATGCGCACGCACCGCGCGTAGTCCGGCCGGTCGGTGCCCTGCATGATGCCCGGCTTCTCCCGGAACTGGCGCCGGACCTCCTCCACCACCTGCGCGCCCGCGCGGCCCACGGCCTCCATCGAGAAGGCGGCGAAGATGAACGGCATCATGCCGCCGATGAACAGGCCGACCACGGTGTACGGGTTCTGCAGGTCGAAGCTCAGCGCCTGGGCCGCGGAGTTCCCCGCCTCGGTGAGGGCCTTGCGGAGCTCCTCCACGTAGGAGACGAACAGCACCACGGCGGCGAGGCCGGCGGAGCCGATGGCGTAGCCCTTGGTGACGGCCTTCGTCGTGTTGCCGACCGCGTCGAGCGGGTCGGTGACGGCGCGCACGCCCTCGGGAAGCTCCGCCATCTCGGCGATGCCGCCCGCGTTGTCGGTGATCGGGCCGTAGGCGTCCAGGGCCACGACGATGCCGCACAGCGACAGCTGCGCCATGACGGCGACGCCGATGCCGTAGTAGCCACCCAGCTCGTAGGCGCCGATGATGCCGCCCGCGATGACGATCACGGGAGCCGCCGTCGCCTTCAGGCTCACGGCGAGGCCGGCGATGATGTTCGTCGCGTGCCCGGTCTCGGACGCGCGCGCGATCTTGCGGACCGGCGCCCACGGGGTGCCGGTGAAGTACTCGGTGATCGCCACGAGGAGCACGGTGACGCCGAGGCCGATCAGGGCGGCCGCGTAGTAGCGGCCCCAGGTCACGGCGTCCTGGCCGCGAGCACCCTCGAGACCGTCCATGAGCCACTTCGTGACCGGGATGAACCCGATCGCGGAGAGGACGGCGGCCACGCCGAGGCCCGTGTACAGGGCGGCGGTGATGGAGTTGCTGCGCCCCACCTTCACGAACCACGTCCCGATGATCGAGGCGATGATCGAGATGCCGCCGAGGGCCAGCGGGAAGAGGACGGCGTTGGTCTGCGAGTCGCCGACCGTGAAGTACAGGGACCCGAGGAACATCACGGCGACCGTGGTCACCGCGTAGGTCTCGAACAGGTCCGCGGCCATGCCGGCGCAGTCGCCGACGTTGTCGCCCACGTTGTCGGCGATCACGGCCGGGTTGCGCGGGTCGTCCTCCGGGATGCCCGCCTCGACCTTGCCGACCAGGTCGGCGCCGACGGCGGCGCCCTACGTGAAGATGCCACCGCCCAGACGGGCGAACACGCTGATGAGGCTGCCGCCGAAGGCGAGGCCGACGAGCGGCGGGACGTCCTCGTTGGCGTCGAAGCCGAGTGCCAGGAAGTAGACCGACACGGCGACGAGGCCGAGGCCCACCACGAGCAGGCCGGTCACGGAGCCGCCCTTGAAGGCGATGCTGAGCGCGGGCTTCAGGCCGCCCTTCGCGGCCTCCGCGGTGCGCACGTTGGTGCGTACCGAGACGTTCATGCCGATGAAGCCGGCTGCAGCGGAGGCCACGGCACCGATGAGGAAGCCGATTGCGGCCTTCCAGCCGAGGAGCGTGGAGTCCACGGCCGAGCCGAGGACGCCGATGAGGACGAACAGGACGGCGGCGACGCCGGCGATGATCGTGTACTGACGGGTCAGATACGCCTGCGCGCCCTCCTGCACCGCCTTGGCGATCTCCTGCATGCGGGGGTTGCCGGCCGGCTGCTTCAGCAGCCACGCGGTGAGCCCGATGCCGTAGAAGACCGCCACGAGGCCGCAGATGAGCGCGAGCCAGGTCGTATTGTCCGACAGGAAGTCAGACAAGCGAATTCCTCCGGGTTGAAATCAAGACGCGCGCCACCGGGCCCGGCGAGCCGGGGGGGCGGGCGCCGCTTTCTATCACACGGCCTCGGACTGCCGGACGGTGACGCCCGTCACAGCCGGGCGCCCTCCAGGGCCGTGGCGCAGTGGGGGTCCGGCTCCTGGGGGATGCGGGGGATCACCCGGAAGAGGAGCTCGCGCAGCCGCGCGTTGTTCGCAGTGAACGCGCGGACCACCTCGTCGGCGGTGACCGGCTCGACGCCCGCGACCCCCTCCAGCCCCACGTCGTAGTCCGTGACCAGGCTGATGTTCGCGTAGCAGAGCTCCAGCTCGCGGGCGAGGTGGCACTCCGGGTACGCGGTCATGTTGATCGCCTCCCACCCCATCGACGTGAACCACCGGCTCTCGGCCCGCGTGGAGAACCGCGGCCCCTGGATCACGACCACCGTCCCCGCCGTGTGCACCGTGATGCCGAGCTCGTTGCAGGCCTCGACGAGGAGCCCCCGCAGCACGGGGCTGAACGGCTCGGCGGCGCTGACGTGCACCACGTCGGGGCCGTCGTAGAACGTGTCGACGCGCCCCCGCGTGCGGTCCACGTACTGGTCGCACACCACGAAGTCGCCGATCCGCACGCGCGGCTGCAGGCTGCCGGACGCGCACGGCCCCAGCACCCAGCGGCAGCCGAGCTCCTTCATCGCCCACACGTTCGCGCGGTAGTTGATGCGGTGGGGCGGGAACTCGTGCCGCACCCCGTGGCGCGGCATGAACGCCACCCGCCGCCCCTCGAGGACGCCGACGAACGCCGGCGCGGACGGCGCGCCGTACGGCGTCTCGACGACGACCTCCTCGACGTCGTCGAGGAACGCGTAGAAGCCGGAGCCCCCGAAGACCCCGATCTCGGCGACGTCCACGTCAGCCGTTGCGGTGGCCGGGCGGCACCCACAGGCGGCTCGCCGCGCGCGG
>JBFLWO010000145.1:0-5820 GCA_040757755.1 Actinomycetota bacterium | reverse complement strand
GCCGCGACGGGGGCGCCGTGCCCGGCGAGGTCGCCGACGGCGAGGGCGAGGCGCCCGTCGCGCAGGAGCACCGCGTCGTAGAAGTCCCCGCCGATCAGCAGGCCGCGCTCCGCCGGCTCGTAGCGCGCCACGACCCGCAACCCCGGAACGCGCGGCAGGTCGAGCGGCAGGAGCCCCGTCTGCAGCGTCTCCCACAGTCTCCGCTCCGCGTGCTGCGCCGCCTCCCGGCGGGCGGCGAGGGCGACCGCGTCGCGCTGCCGCGACAGCTGCGACTGCATCTCGTTGAACCCGGTGGTGAGCTGGGCGAGCTCGGCGACGGCGGCGTCGGACTCCGGGACGGGGTCGGTGAACCGTCCGCGGGCGACGCGGGCGACGCCGTCCGCGACGAGCGCGACCGGGACCCCGATGCGCCGCCACAGCTGGATCACCGCGACGATCACGACGAGCAGGGCGCCGAGCGCCGCGGCGCTGATCACGAGCAGGGTGACGGTGCGGGTCAGGTCGGCGCGTGACAGGGAGTCCTCCCGGACCCGCTGCACCTCCGACAGGAGCTCCGCATGGGTGGCGCGGAACGCCTCGAGGCGGGCCCGGCCGACGCCCTCGTTGACGCGGGCGATCGCCTCGTCCTTGTCGCGGCGGCGCAGGCGGATCTGCTCGACCGCCTCCGCGAACCACAGCTCCGCCGTGCGGTCGACCCGCTCCAGCTGCAGCTCCAGCGTCGGCTCGCCCCGCACCAGGTCGCGCATGCGGGCGATGTCCGGCTCGTACCGGTCGCGGGCCGCCGTGTACGGGGTGAGGTAGTCGCCGCGGCCGGTGAGGATGTAGCCGCGGTTCCCGGTCTCGGCGTTCAGGAGGTCGATGAGGATCTGGTTCGCGGCGGCCTGCCGGGTCACGGCCTCCACGCCGGCGTCGCGGTAGCCGTTCGACGCCAGGAGCATCCCCGCGATCGACAGGCCGACGAGCGCGGCTCCCGCGATGCCGACGGCGGCGACGAGGCGCCCCAGCACCATGCGCAGCGACCCGCGCCGCCCCTCGAGTCTCATATCGCGCGCCCCATGTCGTGGCCACGATATCCCCCGGACGGCGGATACCCGTCACGCCTCGGTCGCGGAGGCGGCGCCGCTCCGCCGGATTCCGCGATCCGCGGCGGGCTACGCGCCGTCGCCGAGGCGGCGCATCAGCTCCGCGATGAGGTCGCCGACACGCACCACCCCGACGAGGGTGCCGTCGCCCGCGACGACCGGCAGGGCGCGGCTGCCGGTGCGCAGGAACAGGTCGGCGGCGTGCGTCTCGGTGTCGTCCTCGTGGAGGGTCGCGGGCTCGCTGCGCATGTGGTCGGCGACCGGCAGGTCGGCGGCGCGGCGCACCCAGCGTCCCAGCATCGTGAGGTCCCGGGTGAAGAAGTCCGTGTCGCCCAGCTGCGGCAGGTAGCCGGGGCAGATCGCGCCGAGCAGGTCGCGCTCGCCGAGGTACCCGGCGAGGCGGCCGTCGTCGTCCACCACGGGCAGGCCGCCGGCGCCGCTGCGGGAGATGCGCTCGGCGGCCGACGCGATCGTGTCGCGGGTGGTGAGCGGCGTGACGGCGCGGATCAGCTGCCGCAGCTCGCGCGGGGCGTGGTCGTCGCGGGACACGGACGTGGTCTCAGACCTCCACGAGCAGGAGCCAGCCGGTGGCCACCACCATCGACAGGAGCGTCATCGGCACCCCGAGGCGGAGGAACCGCATGAAGCTTAGGCGGTGCCCGGCGCGGCGCAGCGCCCCGGCGGCCACGACGTTCGCGCTGGCGGCGATCAGCGTGAAGTTCCCGCCGTAGCAGGCGCCGATCGACAGGGCCCACCAGGCGGAGTCGCCATGGTCCGGCAGGCGGTCGATCACCGGTCCCATCGCCGCGGTGAACGGGATGTTGTCGACGATGCCGCTGGCGATGGCGGAGCCCCAGGCGATGACGAGGGCCTGCCCGGCGGCGGACCCCCCCGTGGCGGACTGGAGGGCGTCGGCGACCCGGTCGAGCGCGCCGGCGGCCTCCAGGCCCCCCACGAGGACGAACAGGCCGGCGAAGAAGAACAGGGTGGGCCACTCGATCGCCGCGAGGGGGGTCTCGACCGGCGCCCGCGACAGGATCAGGTAGAGGGTGGCGCCGGCGAGGGCGATCGTCGGCGGCTCGAGCCCCACCGCGGAGTGCGCGAAGAACCCGGCGAGGGTGGCGCCCAGGCACACGAGGATGCGGATCACCTCGTCGCGCGGCCCGAGCCCGGCGGCGGCGTCGAGGCTGTCGAGCTCGGCGACGCGCTCCGGGGAGGCGCGCAGGCCGTCGCGGTGGATCAGGAGGATGGCGGCGGTCACGACGAGGTAGGCGATCGCGGCGGGCGGGCCGACGTTGAGGATGAAGTCGATGAACCCCAGGCCGCTCTGGCCGGCGATGATGATGTTCGGGGGGTCCCCGATGAGGGTGGCGGCGCCGCCGAGGTTGCTGGCGATCACCTCGGCGACGACGAGCGGCACGGGCGGCAGGTCGAGGGCGTCGGCGATCGCGAGGGTGATCGGCACGACGAGCAGCACGGTGGTGACGTTGTCGAGCACGGCGGACGCGAGGGCCGTCGCGCCGGTGAGGCCGAACAGGAGCCGCGCGGGCTCCCCCCGGGACCATTGCCCGGCGCGGATCGCGAGGTAGCGGAACACGCCGGACCGCTCCGCGCCCCACACGAGGACCATCATCCCGACGAGAAGCCCGAGGACCCCCCAGTCGACGGCGTCGACCGCCTCCTCCTGGGTGACGACCCCGAGGAGCACGACGCCGGCGGCGCCGGCGAGCGCCGCCTTCGTGCGGTCGACGCGCTCGCTCGCCACCAGCGCGAGCACGACGAGGAACAGGCCGAGGGCGAGGGGCTCGTCCACGGCGTCAGGCGCGGGGGGTGGCTACGTGCGGGCTGCGTGGCGGCATCGGGGCACCGTTCGTCGACGATGCCGACCAGACTTCCCGGCGCGCCGCCGGGAGGATATCCGACGGGGCCGGCGGCGGAGGGGCTACTCCGCGGGCGGGCCCTCCGCCACCATCCGCCGGATCTGGGGGAACGCCTCGGGGCGCCCGATGACGACGAGGACGTCGCCGGCGCGCAGCACCTCGTCGGGGTGCGGCATCGCCATCGCCCCGGACCCCCGCAGGATCGCGACGATGGTGGAGCCGGTGGTGCGGCGGATGCGGCACGTCATGACGGTGAGCCCGACGAGGGGGCTCGTGGGCGGCAGCTCGATCCATTCGATCACGAGGTCCTTCAGGGCGACCTCGAGGTCCTGGACGAGCTGCGGCCGGTAGATGACGCCGCCGAGGATCGCGCCGAGCTGCCGGGCCTCCTCGTCGTTCAGGACGATCCGGGAGGGCTCGCCGTCCTCGTCCTCGGTGACGTGGTACAGCTCCCGCACCCCGTCCATGTGCACGACGGTGCAGACGCTCTCGCCGCGGTGGGTGTCCATCGTGAACTTGGTCCCCACGCCGGGCAGCCGCGTCTCGCGGACCTCCAGCATCAGGTGCTCCTTGACTCGCTTGGGTCGCGGGGCCGCGCCGACGGGAACAGCACCCGCCCGGCGCGACGCGACTCACGCATCATTAGCACCCCGACGGCCGTCGTCGCGACCACGAACACCCCGGCGAAGATCGCGACGTCCTCACGGAACGCGGCGTCGAGCGCGACCCCGCCGGCGGCGAGCTTCGACAGGATGATGGTGAACTCGCCGCGGGCGACGAGGGCGGTGCCGGCGTTCAGGCTGCGCCGCTTCGTGAGGCCGACGAGGCGGCCGGCGACGAACCCCCCGGCGACCTTGGTGAGCACCGCGACGGGGATGCCGAGGGCGAGCCACCCCGCGACCTCCCCGGCGCGGCCGAGGTCGACGGCGAGGCCGAACGAGAAGAAGAAGATGCCGGCGGCGAAGTCCCGCAGGCCGATGAGCTGCTGCTCGATGTCGTCGCGGATCTCGCTCTCGGAGATGAGGATGCCGGCGAGGAGCGCCCCGATCGCCTCGCTCAACCCGGCGGCCTCGGCGAGGGCGGCGGCGCCGATGGCGAGGGCGAGGGTGGCGAGGAGAAGCTGCTCCCGCTCGAGCCGGTCGGCGACGCGGTCGACGACGCGGGGGGCGTACCGGGCGGCGAGGAGGAACGCGGCGACGAAGGCGAGGGCGAGGAGGGCGGTGCCGGCGATCTCGACGGGCCCGGCGGCGCGGCCGGAGGCGAGGGCGGCGGCGACGCCGAGGAACAGGGCGATGGCGAGGTCCTCGAAGAGGAGGGTGCCGAGCACCATGTCGGTCTCGGGGTCGGCGAGGCGCCGGAAGTCGAACAGGGCGCGGGTGATGACGGCGCTGGACGAGATGTAGACGAGGCCGGCGAGGAGCACGGCCTCCACCCCGGGGCCGACGAGGAGGAGGGCGATGAGCACGGCGCCGCCGCCGGCGACGGCGAGGTCGACGCCGCCGCCGACGAGGGTCATGCGGCGCGCCTGGGTGAGGCGGCCGACGGAGAACTCGAGCCCCAGGAAGAACAGCAGCAGGACGATGCCGAGGCGGGAGAGGAGCTCGGTGCCCTCGCTGGGGTCGACGAGGTGGATGAACGTCGGCTCCCCCGGGCCGACGATGATGCCCGCCCCGATGAACACGGGGATGGCGGAGAACCTCAGGCGCCCGGCGAGGAGGGCGGAGGCGGTCAGCGCGACGAGGACGACTGCGAGGTCTGCGAGGTCGAGCGGGGGCCTCCCCGGGCGCGTGGCGGTGGCGGGGAGACTAGCGGGGCGCCGTCCCCGGCCCGGTGGCGCTGCCGATGACCTCGGTGATGGACTCCGCCCCCTCCCGCGCCATCCGTTCCAGGAGGCCGCGGTTGATGTCGCGCGGCAGGGTGGGCCCCTGGTACACGAACCCCGTGTACACCTGGACGAGGGTGGCGCCGGCGGCGAGCTTCTCCCAGGCGTCGTCTGCGGTGAAGACGCCCCCCACGCCGATCACGGCGAGGCGCCCGCCGGCGCGGGCGGCGACGCGGCGGACGAGGTCGGTGGCGCGCGTGCGGAGCGGCGCGCCGCTGACGCCGCCGGGCTGGTCGGTGAGGGTGGCGGGTGAGCGCAGGCCGTCGCGGGCGATGGTGGTGTTGCTGACGACGACGCCGGCGATGCCGAGCTCGAGGGCGAGGTCGGTGACGTCGTCGACGGCGGTGTCGGCGAGGTCGGGGGCGAGCTTCACGAACAGGGGGAGGGGGGCGCCGCCGCGGCCGGCGGCGCGGGCGCGGTCCGACTCGACCAGGGCGCGGACGATGTCGGCGAGCCGGTCGCGGTCCTGCAGCTCCCGCAGCCCGGGGGTGTTGGGGGAGCTGACGTTGACGACGACGTAGTCGGCGTAGGGGCGGAGGAGCTCGAAGCTGTGGAGGTAGTCGGCGGGGGCGTCGTCGAGGTCCGTGACCTTGGACTTTCCGATGTTGACGCCGAGGGGGATGCGTCCGAGCTGGCCGCGGCGGCGGGCGCGTTCGAGGCGGCGGGCGACGGCGTCGGCGCCGTCGTTGTTGAACCCCATGCGGTTGAGCAGGCCGCGGTCGGCGGGGAGGCGGGCGATGCGCGGCTTCGGGTTGCCGGGCTGGGGGTGGGCGGTGACGGTGCCGACCTCGACGAAGCCGAAGCCGAGGGCGGGCCACGCCCCGCTGGCGCGGGCGTTCTTGTCGAAGCCTGCGGCGAGGCCGACGGGGGTGGGGAACGGGACGCCGGCGACGGTGTGGGCGAGCCGCGGGTCCCGCACCCGGAGGGGGGTGGGGACGCGGGCGAGGACGGGGGCGGCGGCGGCGAGCGACCCGAC
>JBFLWO010000144.1:0-5822 GCA_040757755.1 Actinomycetota bacterium | reverse complement strand
GAGGGCCTGCTCGAGGTTGCCGTAGCTGAGGACCCCGATCAGCCTGCCGCGCTCCATCACCGGCAGGCGCCGGACCTCGTGCTCCGCCATGACGTGGGCCGCGTCCGCCAGGTCGGCATCCGGGCCGATCGGGAACACCGTCGTCGTCATGATGGACTCGATCGGCGCGTCGAGGATGTCGGCGCGCCCCATCGCGAGTCCCCGGATCACGATGTCGCGGTCCGTGACGACGCCGACGACGTCGCCTCCCGCGACGATCGGGACGAAACCGCAGTCCTCCGTCCGCATGATCTGCGCGACCCGGCCCACCGGGTCGGAGGGCGCCGCGGTGCCGATGGTCTTCGCCATCGCGTCGCGAACGTTCATCGCCGTGACCTCCTTCAAAGGTGGCCCCCGCACCGTACCCCCGCAGGAGGGGTCGTCACCGCCGAAAACCCGGCAGCGCGCCGCCGCTTTCCGCGGTCGCCGCGGACGTCCCGTCCACCCCTCCACCGGAGGTGCGACGATGCGGCGGGCCGGCATCGCGCGAGGAGGCGTCGAGACGGTCATCCAACGCATCGACCATCCGGGGGAGCTCGAGCTCAGGCTCGGCCACGCGACGCTCCCCGGCGTGTACCGCGAGGCCGTCCGGGCCCTCGCGCGGGAGATCGGGGGCGGGGGGGACGCCGCCGAAGAGCGGCCCGTCGCCCTGGACTCCACCGGCCCGGAGACCCTGCTCGCGGACCTGCTGAACGAGGTGCTGTACCTCGCGGAGGCCGACGGCTTCCTGGCGCGGGACGTGATCGTCGACGAGCTCGCGGACGGCCGGATGCGGGCGCGACTCGTCGGGGGGCGCGGGACCCCGCGGGGCCTGGTGAAGGCGGCGACCTACCATGGGCTGCGCGTGTGGCACGCCCGCGGCCGGTGGCACGCCACCGTCGTGCTTGACGTCTGAGGCCCCGCCGCCTCGCCACGCGCCGTCCGCGGCGGACCGGGATGCGCACACCGCCGCGGCGCGCAATGCTCCCCCCATGGCCAGCGGCGATACGGCCCGGCGGGCGGTCCCGCCGTCGACGCGATGACGCCCGACCTCGCGCCCATCACGGCGGCCCTCACCCGCGTCGACGACCTCGTCTGGGAGATCCCCGCCGCGGCGCGGCCCGACATGCGGGTCCCGGCCCGCGTCTTCGCCGACGCCGAGCTGATCGACGCGATCCGCGACGACCTGTCCCTCTGGCAGCTCGCGAACGTCGCCACCCTCCCCGGCATCACCGGCGCGGCGATCGCCATGCCCGACATCCACCAGGGATACGGGTTCCCCGTCGGGACGGTCGCCGCCACCGTCCTGCCGGACGGCGTGATCTCCCCCGGCGGCGTCGGATACGACATCAACTGCGGCGTCCGGCTCCTCGCCCTCGACATGGACCGGCGGGAGCTCGGCGACGCCGTCGCCCCCCTCATGGCGGAGCTCGCCCGCGCCGTCCCCGCCGGCACGGGACGCGGCGGCCGCGTGCCGCTCACCGCCGACCGGCTGCGGGCGGTGCTGCGGAACGGGGCGCCGGAGGCGGTGCGCATGGGCCTCGGCCGCGACGACGACCTCGCCTGCACCGAGTCCGGCGGCCGGCTGGGGGAGGGGGACCCGGACGCCGTGTCGGAACGCGCCGCCGCACGGGGACGCGACCAGCTCGGCACCCTCGGCTCCGGAAACCACTTCCTGGAGCTGCAGCACGTCACCCGCATCACCGACCGGGACGCCGCGCGGGCGTACGGCCTGAGGGACGGGCAGGTGACGGTGCTCATCCACACGGGCTCGCGCGGCGTCGGCCACCAGGTGTGCACCGACCACGTCCGCCTCATGGACGCGCGGCTCCCTGCCTGGGGCATCGACCTCCCCGACCGGCAGCTCGCCTGTGCCCCCGCGTCCTCCCCGGAGGGGCGGGCGTACCTGGCGGCGATGGCGTGCGCCGCGAACTTCGCGTGGGCGAACCGGCAGGCGATCGCGCACCGCGTCCGGGAGGCCGTCGCCCACGTCCTCGGCCCCCGCCACGCCGACGGCGTCCGGCAGGTGTACGACGTCGCCCACAACGTCGCGAAACGGGAGGAGCACGGCGGCGCCGAGGTGCTGGTGCACCGCAAGGGCGCCACCCGCGCGTTCGGACCCGCCCGCGCCGCCGAGCTCCCGCCCGCCTACCGGCACGTCGGCCAGCCCGTGTTCATCCCCGGCTCCATGGGCACCGCCTCCTGGGTGCTCGCCGGCGCGGACGGCTCCCTCGACGTGTCCTTCGGCACCGCCTGCCACGGGGCGGGGCGCCGCCTGAGCCGCGGCGCCGCCCGCCGCCGCGTCACCGGCGCGGCGCTTCGCCGCGAGCTCGAGTCCCGCGGCATCGTGGTGCGCTGCCCCACCGGCGCGGGCCTCGCGGAGGAGGCCCCGTTCGCGTACAAGGACGTCGACCGGGTCGTCGACGTCGTCGCCCGGGCGGGCATCGCGCGAACCGTGGCGCGGCTCGAGCCCCTCGGGGTGCTGAAGGGGTGAGGTGGACGGCGCACGGGTTTCCCGCACCGGGGATCGGTGGGGCGACGGATGGCGCACCAGGCCGCCACCGGGAAGGATCGCCTCAGGCAAGCGGGAGGGAAGCGATGAGCGCGCCGGTCGGGCGTCGCGCCGTTGACGTCGCGAGTCCGCAGCGAGGCGGGATCCGCATCGTCCTGGACGAGCGCCCCGGGGCCGTGGTCGTCGCGACGACCGGGAACCTGGACGTCTACACGGTCCCGACGTTCTGGGAGGCGGTGCGACCGCTCCTCGACGGGTCCGGTCCGCTGGTGGTGGATCTCACCGGCATCGCCCTCATCGACTCGTCCGGCCTCGCCGCGCTCGTGGGCCTGCGAAACCACCTCGTGCAGGACGGCCGCAGGCTCGGCATCGCCTGCGGGAGGTCGGCGCGGATCCTCCGGGTCACGGGCCTCTGGGCATCGTTCGTGTGCGCGGCCGACCTCGGCGGTGTCCTCGACCGGCTCGGCGTCCCGCGGCGTGAGCCGTCGGTCACGTGACGGCCCGCGGCCCGGAGCGGCGCGACGTGGAGCGGCACCCGGTCACGGTGCCGGACCCGGGGCTGTCGCTCGAGGAGGCCGTGGAGGCGTATCTCTCCTTCTTGCGCGGCGCGCACCGCATCAGGGACGCGGTGTGGTACGAGACCGCGGAGGCGGCGACGTGGGACCTCCTCGCCGCCGCCCGGGAGGACGCCCGCGCGTTCCGCTCGTCCTTCGCCCACCCGCAGCAGCCGGTGGCGCCGGGGCGCCGCCGCCGGGGCCGCGTGTCGACGTCCCTGCCCGCGCGGGCAGCGAGCGAACCCTGGCGCGGCATGAGCCCCTCGGGGTACTGAAGGGGTGAGGGCGGCGTGCCTGCGGTCCGGCCGCAACCGCCATCGGTGGGGTCCCGGTCGTCCCGGCGCGGGGCCCGGGCCTACGCTCGACACGCCGACGGTGTCGACGCGAAGGAGGTTCGACATGTGGGACATCGTCCGCTGGGATCCGTTCCGGGACGTCGTGGCGATGCGGCAGGAGATGGACCGGCTCCTCGGCCGGTTCGCCGGCGGCGGGGGCGGCACCGTCGGGGCCCCCTGGTCGCCGGCGTCCGACGTCATCGAGACCGACGACGCCGTCGTCATCACCGCGGAGCTCCCCGGGGTGAAAGACGAGGACGTCGAGATCCTCGTCGAGGACGGCATGCTCGTCGTGAGGGGGGAGCGGCGCCTCGAGGACGAGATCCGGGAGGACCGCTACCACCGCCTGGAGCGCTCCTACGGCAGCTTCGAACGGCGGTTCCGCCTGCCGGAGGGAGTCAAGGAGGAGGACATCACGGCCGCTGTCGCCTACGGCGTGCTGCGGGTCACGTTGCCGAAGCCGAAGGCCGCCGAGCCGCGGCGGATCCCTCTTCAATCCTCGTAGGAGGCCCGTCCCCGGTCGCGGGGCCCGGCACCGGCGCCCGCGCCCCGCGACCGGGATCCCGACAGGTCGCCGCGCGGCACCGGCTTCCCGCGCCGGCGCCGTCGGGAGCCGTCCGTCCATGGCGCGGTGTTTCCCGTCGACGCGAGACGGCACGCGGTTCTCGTCATCGCGTGTACCGTGGGCTGAGGATGGAGCGCCTCAACATCACCCTCGACCCCGAGAGCGCCGCCAAGCTCGAGCGCCTGGCCGAGCGTGCCCATGTGCGGCCGGGCACCATCGCCCGCTCCCTTCTTGCGAGTGCTCTCGACGCGGCCGATCCGGACGCCGCGAACATCGCCGAGCTCCTTGACGCCATCCCCGGCGCGCGGGAGCGGGCTCGGCTCGGGGTGGCGCAGGCGCGACGCGGTGAGGCGGTGCCCCTCGACGAGCTTTGAGGGTGCGCGTCGGGCCGGCGCCGGCGGCGGTCGCCGACCGTGATGCGCTGATCCGCCCGGAAGGAATGCAGGAGCCGGACCCACGCCGGGGGCGCATGCGGCGTGCCGCGGGCGAGGCCGCCGACGCCCCCGGGTGCGGGCCGCGACGGATCCCGCCCCGGACCCCGTCGCGACCGGGATCGTGGCACGCCACCGCGCGTCTGCGGCTTCCCCACAGCGAGGATCGGGGGAGCGCCGGATGGTCGGCTCCGCGCCGCGGTCGAGTATCGCGTCGAGCGACCGGGGGAGAGCGATGAGTGCCACCATCGGGCTTGCGGTGCCGCCAGCGGCGGCCGACCTGATGCCGGAGGGCATCCGGGTCACGGCGCACGACCGGCCGGGGGCGCTCGTCATCCGCGTCGCCGGCAACCTCGACGTGTACACGGTCCCCGGGTTCCGGCGCGCGGTGGAGCCGCACCTCGCCGGCGCCGGCCCCGTCGTCGTCGACCTCACCGCCGTCCGCCTCCTCGACTCCACCGGCCTCGGCGCGCTCGTCACGGTCCGCAACCGCCTGCTGGACGACGGACGCCGCCTGGGCCTCGCGTGCGGGCGGTCCGCCCGCATCATCCAGGTCACCGGCCTGTGGCCCACGTTCGTGTGCGCCACGGACCTCGCTGCGGTGCTGGCCCTCCTCCGCGGCGTGACCTGACGGGTACGCCTGGCGCGCGCCCGCCGGGGGGCGCGTGTCAGGCTGCCCGTGTGACCCGCCGATCCGCGATCCCGCCGCTTCCGCCCGGACCCATCGCCGCCGCGCACGTCACCGTCGAGATCCGCGGCGACGGGGAGAGCCCCGGGGGGAGGCTCGTGCTGATGGACGGGGTGGAGGCGAGCCACGTCGACCTCGCCGACCCGACGCGCGTCACCTTCGAGTACCTGCGTCACATCACGCGGCTCGTCGACGCCGCCGTCCCCGCGCCGCGCCCGGTGGAGGCCGTCCAGGTCGGCGGGGGGCCGTGCACCCTCGCCCGCTGGATCCTCGCGACGCGCCCCGGCTCACGCGTGACGGTGGTGGAGCGCGACCCCGGGGTCGTGCGGGCGGCGCGGGACTGGCTGGGGCTGCGGCCGTCGCCGCATCTGCGGGTCGTCGTGGGCGACGGGCGGGAGGAGGTCGCGCGGCTCCCCTCCGCGTCCGCCGACCTCCTCGTCGTCGACGCGTTCGAGGGGGTCGTCGCGCCGCCCCGCCTCGTCTCCACCGGCTTCCTCGCCGAGGCGCTGCGGGTGCTGCGCCCCGGCGGCATCCACGTCGTGAACATGATCGACGTGCCGCCCCTCGGCTACGCGGCGGCGGTCGCGGCGACGATGGCCGCCCACCTGCCGTCCGTCGCCCTGATGGCGGACCCGCGGGTGCTGGCGCACCGCTCCTCCGGCAACCTCGTGATCGCCGGGTCCCCCGCGCCGCTCCCCGTCGCGCCGCTCGAGCGGGGG
>JBFLWO010000143.1:0-5888 GCA_040757755.1 Actinomycetota bacterium | reverse complement strand
GTCGACGGTGACGCCGAGGGTTCGGTGGAGGAGCATCGCGCCGCGCACCGCGCCGGCCGCCCGTCGGAGGCCGTGGTGCGGTACGGCGCCGGGGTGGCGCCGGAGATGGTCGCGGACCGCCTGCTCGCCCTCGCCGCCCTCGCCCGCGAGACGGGGATGCTGCGCGCGGTGTGCCCCGTCCCGTCGCAGGGCGACGCGTCGCGCCCGGGATCGTGGGGCGTCGAGGACCTGACGGTGATCGCCGCGGCCAGGCGCGCCTGCCCGGAGGTGCCGTGGGTGCGACCCGACTGGGCGCGGCTCGGCGCCGCCGCCTGCCAGGTGGCGACCGCGTTCGGCGCGAACGACTGGGTGATCCCGGACGGCGACCCGTGCGACCCGGAGCATCTCGCGGCCCGCGCGGGCTGCACGGCGGTGCCGCGGTGACCGCGCGGCTGCGGGTGGGGCGGATCTCCGCCCTCAACATGTATCCGCTCTACCACCATCTGGAGCGGGCGGCGGGCCCCGGGATGGTGTTCACGGACGGGCTGCCGGCGGCGCTGAACGCCGCGGTGCTGGACGGGCGGCTCGACGTGTCCGCCATGTCGAGCATCGAGTTCGCGCGCAACTCGGATCGCCTGCGCCTGCTGCCCGTCGCGTCGATCGCGGCGGCGGGGGCGGTGGACTCCATCCAGCTTTTCTCACGGGTGCCGTTCCGGGAGGTTCGGAGCGTCGCGGTGACGCCGCACAGCGCCACGTCCGTCACGCTCCTGCGCGTGCTGCTCGGCCCGCACGTGCCGTTCCGGCCGCTCACCGCCGCCCCGGAGGACGCGCTTCGGGACGTGGACGGGGTGCTCCTCATCGCCGACGAGGCGCTCGCCGCGTTGCGCCGCGGCATCTCGCCGCACGCGACGGACCTGGCGGGCGAGTGGCGGGACCGGACCGGCCTGCCCATGGTGTTCGGCGTGTGGGCGGCGCGGCGCGACGCGCCCCCCGCCACGCGCGGCGCCCTCGACGCCCTCACCGGCCTGCTCGCCGAGGCGAAGGCCCGGTTCGCCGCGGACCCGGAGGAGGTCGTGGCGGCCGCCGCCGCCCGGTTCCCGTTCCCCGCCGGCGAGATCCGCCGCTACTTCCGGCGGCTGCGCTACGGCTTCGGGGACGAGGAGCGCGCCGGGCTCGCCCGGTTCCTCGAGCACGCGCGCCGCGCCGGAGAGCTCGCCCTCGTGCCCGCCCTCCCCGCGGAGCGCGCCGCCTGACGGGAGCCCGGGCCTCCCACCGCCTACAATCCCCCGCCATGGCCACGATCGCCGCCCCCAGCCACCACGAGATCATCGAGCGCGTCGACGCGGGCGGGCGCCTGTCCGACGACGACGCCCTCGCGCTCCTCGCGTCGCGCGACCTGCGCGCGGTGGGCGCCGCGGCCGCCCGGGCCCGCGCCCGCGTCACGGACGACGGCGAGGTCACGTTCGTCGTCGACCGCAACGTCAACTACACGAACTTCTGCGTCACGGACTGCGACTTCTGCGCCTTCTACCGCCTCCCGCGCGACCCGGAGGGGTGGGTGCTTCCGAAGCACGTCGTGTTCCGGAAGGTGGAGGAGACGCTCGACCTGGGCGGCACCGCGCTCCTCCTGCAGGGCGGGCACCACCCCGGCCTGCGGATCGAGTGGTACGAGGACCTGTTCTCCGACGTCAAGTCCCGCTACCCGATCCACCTGCACGCCCTGTCGCCGTCCGAGGTGCTGCACATCGCGCGGTTCTCGAAGCTGACGCTGGAGGAGACCCTGGACCGGCTCGTCGCCGCGGGCCTCGACTCGATCCCCGGCGGCGGTGCCGAGATCCTCGTCGACCGTGTCCGCCAGGTGATCGCACCGAAGAAGACGACGAGCGACGAGTGGCTCGGCGTGATGCGCGCCGCCCACCTGAAGGGCCTGTCGACGACCGCGACGATGATGTACGGCACGGTCGACACCCCGGAGGACCGGGTGGAGCACCTGCGGCGCCTGCGGGACCTGCAGGACGAGACCGGCGGGTTCCGTGCGTTCGTGGCGTGGAGCTACCAGTCCGGCGGGGGGTCGCGGCGCGGCGTCGACCACGTGCCGACGACGGCGGCCGACTACCTGATGATGGTGGCGGTGTGCCGCCTGTACCTCGACAACTTCGCGCACGTGCAGTCGTCGTGGGTCACGCAGGGGCTGCGGATCGGGCAGCTCGCCCTCACGGTGGGCTGCGACGACATGGGCTCGATCATGATCGAGGAGAACGTGGTGCGGGCGGCGGGCACGTCGTTCCGCCTGGACTCGCAGCGGATGGTGTCGGCGATCGAGGCGACGGGGCGGCGCGCCGTGCAGCGCGACACCCTGTACCGGGTCGTCCGCCGCTTCTGACCTGACCGTCGCGCTGGACGCCGGTCGGGGCGCGCGACACACTTCGCGCGCCATGACCCCGCCGGCCGCCGCACGACCTGTCACCGTCGCCCTCGCCGGGGCGTGCGCCCTCGCCGCGGCCGCTCCCGCCGTCGCGGCGCCGTCGCTGCGGCTCACGGTGGACCCGCAGATGCGGATCGACCGGCCGGTGGTGGTGCGCGGCGTGGCGGGGGAGGCGGGCCGGCTCGTGGTGGTGGTGCGCAACGCGAACGGGCGGGTGCTGGGGCGGCGGGTGCGGACCCGCGTCGACGGCGCGTTCGGGGTGGCGGTGACGCTGAACGACGCGGCGCGCCCCGGCCGGGTCACGGTCACGGCGCAGCTCACGGGGGCGGGGGCGTTCCCGCCGGTCAAGGCGACCGCCCGCACCGAGATCCTGAAGATCGAGCCGAACTTCCTGGCGGCGTTCCCCACCACGTGGCCGGCGTCCCGGCCGCTGCCGGTGCGGGGCCGGCTCGCGTTCCCCGGACGCCTCGTGATCGTGGTGCGCGACGGCGACGGCGACCCCCTGGGCCGCGTCGTGGTGCAGAAGGCGGCGCGGGGCGGGTTCGTCCGCACGATCCGGCTGTCGCACGCCCGGCCCGGGCCGATCCGCGTCACCGCGACGCTGCGCTCCGGAAGCCTCGTCGCGACGGGGCGCGGCGACCTCCGGCTGAGCTGACCCGCCGGGGCGCGCCGCCCCGCGGCTCACATCCGCGTCAGGCGGGGGGCTCCCCGTCGAACGGCAGGCCGGCGGCGGCCCAGGCGAGGATGCCGCCGTCGAGGTTCGCGACGTCGGCGCGCCCCTCGTTCCCCGTGAGGTAGTCGGCGACGGCGGCGCTGCGCGCGCCGCTGCGGCACATCACGACGAGCGGCCCGTCAGGGACCTCGTCGAGCCGCTCGAGGAGCTCGCTCATCGGGATGAGCGGAACCCCGGGGACGGAGGTGCGCTCATGCTCGTCCCGCTCACGCACGTCGAGGATCGCGACCTCGCCGCGGGCCCAGAGGGCGTGGACCTCCTGCGCCGTTTGCACCATCGCCACCGGCCGACCTCCCCGGGGCACCCCCGGACTCGCCTCACGACGGCCGTGAGGGTACAGGAGCGGCGCGCCCCCGCCGGTCAGAAGTCCATGGGCAGGATGCGGTCCGCGTTGATCGCGTCGATGAGCCGCTCCACGTCGGACTCCATGTTCGCCCGCGAGAAGTTCCGCAGCCCGGTGAGGAGGGACTCGGTGCCCTCGTTCAGGACGTCGTCGAACTGCTCGACGTCGTCCTGGTGGAAGTCCCCTTCGTCGCGCCACTCGCAGTTCGGGCAGCGGCGCTGGATGTGCCACCCGTCGGGCCCCCGCTCCTCCCACGCGATCGGGTACACGAGGTCGCTGTCGCACTCCGGGCAGTGGTGCAGCCCGGTCGCGTCCAGGGTCTCCGCCGGGCCGGCCGGCGGGGGCGTGTCGTCGGGCGCGGCGTGCCCGTGGCCCGCGCCGGTGGCGCCGGTCTCGTCCGCCTCGTCGTGGAAGTAGACGATCTCGATGGTGCGCCCGCCGGGGAGAGCGATCTTCTTGGTGCGGTAGCCCTTCATGGCGTTCTCGCTGGATCAGGGGGCCGGCTGCCGTCCGTGGTCGCCGTGGGGATGCCCCGTTTCCGGTGTCGGCCCTTGTATCGGCCCCCGGGCGGCGAACTTGACCGGCGTCCGGTGGGCGGCGCGGCTACGCGTGCGCGGCGGCGGCGGCCGCGTCGGCGACGCGATCCGCCTCGAAGCTGGACCGCACGAGCGGCCCGGCCTCGACGTGCGCGAGCCCCAGCCGCCGCCCGAGGGCGGTGAGCGCCGGGTACTCGGCGGGGGCGTAGAAGCGCTCCACGGGAAGGTGGCCGGTGGTGGGGCGCAGGTACTGGCCGACGGTGACGAGCTCGCAGCCCGCGTCGGCGAGGTCGGCGAAGACCTGGGCGACCTCGGGGAGCGTCTCGCCGAGGCCGACCATGAGGCCGCTCTTCGCGGGCAGGCCCGCGGCGTGCGCGCGGGACAGGAGCTCGAGGGAGCGCTCGTACCGCGCGCCGGGGCGCACCCGCTTGTACAGGCGCGGCACCGTCTCGGTGTTGTGGTTCAGCACGTCGGGGCGTGCGTCGAGGATGAGGTCGAGGGCGTCCCAGTTGCCCCGCAGGTCCGGGATGAGGACCTCGACGCGTGCACCGGGGACGTGTTCCCGCAACGCCCGGATGGTGGCGGCGAAGTGCGCGGCGCCCCCGTCCGGCAGGTCGTCCCGGGCGACGGAGGTGACGACGACGAACGCGAGGCCCATGCGGGCGGCGGCCTCCGCGACGCGTCGCGGCTCGTCCGGGTCGGGCGGGGCGAGGGGCTTCGCGCTGACGACGTTGCAGAACCGGCAGCCGCGGGTGCACCGCTCCCCGGCGATCATGAACGTGGCGGTGCCGCGGGTCCAGCAGCGGCCGATGTTCGGGCAGGCCGCCTCCTCGCACACGGTGGCGAGCGCCTGCCGCCGCATCAGGGCGCGGGTCTGGACGTAGCCGCCCGACAGCGGGTTCTTCGTGATGACCCACCGCGGCAGCCGCCGCCCGTCGAGGATCTGCTCCAGCTCGGCGGCCTCGACGTCGACCGGCTCCAGCGCGTCGGCGGGGCCGTCCCCGACGAGGGCGTCGTCGAGGATCACGTCGGGGAGCCGGCCCGCGGCGCGGGCCTCCGCGATTCGGGACACGAGTCCCGGCGACGCGGCCGCGTGCACGCGGAACGCCCGCTCACCCGTCAGTTGCGGGTCCGGCGGGGAGCCTTCGGACTCGGGAAGCACCGTGGCGAGGGTATCGGATGGGGTAGGCTCGCCGCCGCCATGGTTCTCTCCGACAGGACGATCCGCGAGGAGCTCGCGGCGGGGCGCCTCGTCGTCGATCCGTTCGACGACGCCATGGTGCAGCCGTCGTCCATCGACGTGCGCGTCGCCGGGGAGTTCCGCGTGTTCCGCAACAGCCGCCAGCCGTACATCGACGTGCGGCAGCCGTCGGAGGACCTGACGGAGCTCGTGACGGTGGAGGGCGACACGCCGTTCATCCTGCACCCCGGGGAGTTCGTCCTCGGCTCCACGCTGGAGCGGGTCGCGGTGCCCGACGACCTCGTGGCCCGGTTGGAGGGCAAGTCGAGCCTGGGCCGGCTCGGCCTGCTGATCCACTCCACCGCGGGGTACGTCGACCCCGGGTGGGACGGGCACATCACCCTGGAGCTGTCGAACGTGTCGCGCCTGCCGATCACGATCTACCTGGGGATGCGCATCGGCCAGCTGTCGTTCCTGCGCCTCACCACCCCGGTGGACCAGCCGTACCGCGGCAAGTACCAGGGCCAGCGGGGCCCCACCGCGAGCCGCGCGTACCGGGACTTCCCCACGCCGTAGGGCGCGGCCGCGCCGCGTCAGTCGACGCGCGGCGGCGGCTCCAGGGGGGCGCGCCGCGGCGTGCCGGACCCGCGGCGCCCGGCGGGACGCAGCCACGACCCGGCGAGGAGCCCGCC
>JBFLWO010000142.1:0-5937 GCA_040757755.1 Actinomycetota bacterium | reverse complement strand
GCCGACGTCCTCTCCGCGGCGCTCGCGCGGGACGGGTGGGGCGGACCGGACGCCCGGGAGGTGCGCCGCCGCCTGGGCGACCTGGCGGACGAGGCGGCCGCGCTCGGCTGCCCCGTGCCGGGGTGCGACGGCGCGACGGCCGCGCGGTTCGCGGTCGACGGCAACCGGGTGCGGCCGGAGCGGCGGATGCTGCTCGTGGGGCGCTCGTCCGCCGCGTTCCTCGTCGACCCGGGGTGGGAGGAGCTCCGCCTGGTGCGGCTCGCCCCGTCGGAGGGGCCGGCCGCCGGCAACCGTGCGCATCTCACGCTGCGCGAGGTGATCGACGCGGCGCGCCGCGGTGACGCCGGGGCGGGGCGCCGGGTGCCCGCCGACGTCCCGGCCCCCCTCGACCCGGACGACATGCTGGAGGCGTTGCGGGAGGACCCGGCGGAGCGCGACCGGCGCCTCATCTCCCTGGCGAACGAGGTGCGCGAGGAGCGGGCGCGGCTCGCGGGGGAGCGGGTGGAGCTGGAGGGGGAGCGCGCCCAGGTGCGCGACGAGAAGATGCGCCTCGGGCGGCTCGCCCCGCTGCTTCGGGCCGAGTCGGCGACGGTGCGCCCCCGCACGGTGGCGGACGCCGCCGCCCTGCTCGGCGTCGACGAGGGGGCGGGGCCGCATGAGGTGGAGCGCCTCTACCGGGCGGCGATCGCGAGCTGCCACCCGGATCGGGTCGACGGCCTGCACCCCGGCATCCGGCGCCGGGCGGAGGACCTCACGATCGCGCTGAACGCGGCCCGGGATCTCATGTTGGGGCGGGAGCGCCCCGCCCGCACCGCCCGGGGGTAGCGGCGCCCGCTACGGCAGGCGGCGGTTGTATTCGCGCACCCAGTCGGCGGCCTGGTCGCCGACGCGGTAGGCGCCGGGGCCGTTCGCCAGGATCCGCGCGTTCGCGCCGGGGCGGCTCGCGAGGGCCCACGTGCAGGACATGGGCCCGGAGCAGGCGGGGAGGCGGCCGGGCGGTGGCTGCGCCGTGCCCGTCATGACGAAGTGGACGCGCTCCGCCTTCCCGCCGGACCGCGTGTAGAGCGACAGGAAGTCGCGCGGTCCGCGCCGCCACTCGCCGGCGCTGAACGGGGTGCGGACGCCGCCGCGCGCGTGGTACATCTCGAGCCACGCGCCGCCGCCGCGCGCGACGGCCGCGACCGCGTACGTCCAGGTGGGGAAGTGCGGCTTGCCGTCCCGCCCCAGGTTGTGGTGGCGTCCCCGGGCGGCGGCGAACTGCGCGGTCATGGTCGGGGCGATGAAGAAGTGCACGCGGCTCGCGTACGTCCCCCCGTACGGGGAGGGCCGCTCCAGCATGCGCATCGCGGTGAGGAGGCGCCGTCCCGCGTTGCCGGCGCGGTCGCTGAACGCCCCGTCGATCTCGTCGACCGTGACGAGGTGGCTGCGGCAGCCGTAGTCGCGTCCCGCGATCGTGCAGGTGCCGTCGATCTGGCGGCGCAGCGTCGCGGCGATCTGCGCGGGCGCCATGCCGGCGAGCTCCGCGGCCGGCACCTTCCCCAGCCGGTAGCGGGTGTCGGCGTCGCCCGCGAACAGGTGGCTGGTGGAGCCCTCCTGCCGGTGCGCGCCGCGCGCGGGACCCACCCCGCGCGTCCCGTCGGACGGGCGCACGATCTCGCGCACGTGGGGGTCGAGGTCGTACAGGATGCTCATCGCGGCGCCGGCGCCGGCGGGCGCGGCGAGCACCCCCAGCGCGGCCGCGACCGTGGCGGCGCGCCGGAGCGTGGCGTGCGGGCGGGGCATCCTCATGGCGCATCGGCCGGTGTCCGCGATCCCTTGACGGGGCCTGGTCGCGGCGGCCGTAGGCACGGCATGCTTGCGGACGCGGCGGCCACGTGCCACCCGTCCGGGGCGCGTGGAACACCTTCGGGGGGTGGCGGCGGCGCGGTTCCGGCGACCCCCGCGGATCGGCTCGCGTCCGCCCCGGCTCAGCGCGTCAGCGCGGCGGCGCGGCCGCGCGCGTCGGCGCGCATGTGGTCGAAGAGATCCCGTTCGCGGTGCGCCGTCTGGTCGGCAAGCAGTGCGAGCTCGTCGGCGTCGAGTTGGCCGAGGAACGCGAAGCGTTCCCGGACCGCAGCGCAGACCTGGTCGGCATCCGCCCGCAGCCGATGGGGGACGAGTCCGGTGAGATCGGTCCAGCGGAAGCTGCGGGGCTGGATCATCCCGAGAAACCGCTCGGGCTCGAACCGGGGTTGGTCGCGCTGGTCGGTCCATGCCTTCAGGCAGGCCACGCGGCGGACGAGAGCCGAATCGAAAGGGCGCTCCGCCCACAGGCAGAGGTCGTAGACGTCTTTGCCGGACCCTCCCACCCGGCGGTTGCAGGCCATGATCTTCTCGCCGATCATCTCGTACGGGTCGAGGCCGTGAAGTAGCGGGGGCTCCACCTCCACACGCGTGAAGTAGCCCTGTGGCTGCAGAGGCAGGTCGCGACCGTCGAGGATCGGCTCAAGCCGGTAGCTGATCTGAAGCTCAAAGGCGCCCTGGCGGGCGGCGTGCTCGTAGTGGACGGTTCCGCTGAAGTTCCCGTCCCGCGAGTAACGAAAGCTCGGTATGGAGAAGTGGATGCCGTGGTACGGGGTGCGCTCGGCGAACGCCGTCTCGATGGCGGCCTCGAAACCGTTCTCGTGCGCGGCGTCGAGGTCGATGTCTTGCGAGAACCGTCCGGTCGAGCCGAAGACGCATTTCCGGAGCGCGGTCCCGCCCTTGAACAGCAACGGCCCGGGCGCGCTGCCCGGGGACCGGTACCCGGTGATCCCGCTCTCCGCCAGGAGGGCGAGCGCGTAGTGGAGCACGACCTCCTGGTCGGCCACCTCGTAGGCGACCTGCTGCCCTTGGGCGTACCGGCGGACGAGAGCGACCGGGATCAACGTCGAACCTCCTCGCGCAGCATGTCGGCATCGACGTTCCGGATGACCCCGTAGCGGCGGTCGACCTCGCCGGCTCCGCCGTGGACTCGGGTGTCGCCGAGTCTGATCGGGTGCTCCGTCGGGGATGCTGCCGCGGCCGCGTCGAGCGCCGCCGGGACCTCCGCGCCGATCAGATCGAGCAGGTGCGCAAGCCTCTTGAGGGCCGGGCGCCCGCGCGGGATCTCCGCGGAGAGCGCGACGACACGCGGCCAGTCGGCCCCGTCCGCGCCACGGTCGACCATCCGCACGAGTCCCGCGATGCCCCCGACCCGGCTCGGGCGGGCCGCCGCATCGACGAGAACCCTCTCCGGAGAAGCGATCCATACCGGCACGTCATGCACCTGCCGCTTCTCGACCCCGGCGCGGGTGAACGCCTGCTGCCAGATGAGCGCGATGGGGATGCCGACCCACGCTCGCGGACGTCGCGCCCCAAGGGGCACGCACGCCTGCACGTCGCCTGGGCGATCCGGCGTCAGGCCGAGCTCGTACGCCGCGGACTGGAACCCGACGAAGTACTGCTGCCGCCAGACGGAGAGCGCAGCCCACGGGTTCGGCAGCGCGACGCCGCCGGTCTCGGCGAGCAAGGTCTCGTAGCGGCCGCGCGCGAGACGAACCAACCACCCCTTCCTGGCGAGGCGTGAGAGGACCTTCAGGACCACTTCCCGCCGCCAGGCGAGCGCCGCCTCGATCTCGTCGACGGTGACCGTACGTCGGCGGTCGGCCTCCAACCAGGCGACGACCTGCGCCTCCTGGCGGGAGAGCGAGCGTGCGGGATACGGCTCGTCCATGGACGGAATATAGAAGCTAACGCCCGTTTCTGGAGTTAGCGTCGTCATGCCAACCGGCCGGCCGCGGGTGTCGCGCGACCACGCCATTCGATCGCGACGCGGGAGTCCCGCCGCGGGACCGGACCTCAGCCCTCGTCGTCCTCCCAGTCCCCGGCCTCTTCGAGCTCCGCGTACTCGCGCCACTCCTTCAGGATCAGCTTCACGGTGCGCGCCTTGATGGCGGGGTGGCGGGCCCGGACGAGCGCGAGGGCGAGGGCGTCGCCGCCCCGGTGCGGCGGCTCCTCGAGGGTGAGGAGCACGGCCCACACCTCGTCCTCGTGGAGGCGCGGCCGCTCCGACACGATGTAGTCGACGGCCTCGCCGATGTCAGGGTCGCCCGTCAGCCGTCCCCGGCCCGGTGCGGCGCCCGGTCGATCGTGTCGGGCGTGATCCCCGCGTCGCGCAGCTCCGTCTTGCGGACCCGCTCCGTCGGGGTCTTCGGCAGGTGGTCCAAGAACCGGTAGTAGCGCGGCACCGCGAAGTACGGCATCCGCTCGTCCAGCCACGCGCCGAGCTCGGCGACGTCCGGCGCCTCGTCGCGCGGCACGATGCACGCGAGGATCTCCTGCTCCGCGGACGCGCCCTCCCCCGCCTTCACGCCCACCACCGCGGCCTCCAGCACCGCGGGGTGCGACGCGACGATCCGCTCGACCTCCATGGAGCTCACGTTCTCGCCGCGCCGCCGGATGTAGTCCTTGATCCGGTCCATGAAGTACAGGTAGCCGTCCTCGTCCAGGCGGCCCATGTCGCCCGTGTGGAGCTTGAGGTTGCGGAAGTCCTCGGCGGTCTTCTGCGGCATCCCGGCGTACGCGCGCATCACGATGTTCGGGATCTTCATGTCCACGACGATCTCGCCCGGGGTGCCGGGCTCCACGGGCAGGTCGGTCGCGCCGTCGACGACGGACACCTCGAACCCGGGGGTCGCGATGCCGCAGCTTCCCGGTCGCGGCGGCCGGCCCGGCGGGTGGTACGTGACCATGCCCGTCTCGGTCAGGCCGTACCCCTCGATGAACCGCACCCCGAAGCGCTCCTGGAACTCCTCGTAGATGTCTTTCGGGGCGGGCATCGCCATGATGCGGCTCACCTGGTGGGCGCGGTCCAGCTCGCCGGGCGGCGTGTTCCAGATGAAGTAGTTGATGGCGCTGACCGTGTTCAGGATCGTCGCGCCGGCGTCGACGACCTGGCGCCAGAACCGGGTGGAGGAGTAGCGCTCCGTGTACTGCACGCGCGCGCCGGCCACCATCGCCGGGTACCCGGCGAGCACCTGCGCGTTCGAGTGGAAGAGCGGCAGGCAGGAGAAGAGCGTGTCGTCGGCGGTGACGCCGCACACCTCGATGTAGGTGCGGGCCGAGAAGTAGTCGGAGGCGTGCTGCTTGATCACGCCCTTGCTGCGCCCCGTCGTGCCGGACGTGAACATGATCCGGGCGTCGTCGACCCACGTCACCTCGACCGGCGGCTCCCCGTCCGGCGCGTCCACGAGGGCCGTCCACGGCTCCCACCGCACGTGCGGGTCCGGCCCCTCCCGGCGCCCGCTCTCCCACACGAACACGTGCTCGAGCAGCGGCAGATCCCCCGCGATGCGCGCGAGGTCGGCGAGGTGGTCGTCGGAGATCACCAGGAACCGGGACTCCGGCAGGTTGATGACCCAGGAGAGGAAGTCGCCCTTGTAGGCGAGGTTGATGGGGCACTGCACCCCGCCCGCCTTCAGGATCCCGAACCAGGTGACGACGTTGTCGGCGCTGTTCGGCATGAGCGTCGACACGGCCTCGCCCTTGCGCAGGCCGCGTGCCAGGAGCGCGTTCGCGACCCGGTTCGCCCGGGCGTTCACCTCCCCGTAGCCGAGCCACGGCCCGTCGCCGAACCGCAGGTACGGGCGGTCCGGGTGCTCGTCGGCGCGGCGCCGCAGCACCGCGGGCAGCACCCAGGCGTCGGGGTCCTCGCGCCGGTACCAGTCCGACCACTCGCTCACGGCCGGGGAGTCTGGCACACCGGCCCGCGCGGACGGGTCCCCTCAAGCCGCCGTTGCAACGCACCGATGACGAGCCCATGAGGGCTGCGGTGCGGTCCTCCGTCCCCGTCCGCGACCACGGAGGAACCGTGCGCACCACCCCGATCCCGAGCGTCGACGAGGTCCACGAGCTGTGTCGCCGCGCCCGCGCCGCGGG
>JBFLWO010000141.1:0-5962 GCA_040757755.1 Actinomycetota bacterium | reverse complement strand
GGCCGGCACGCCGGACCACCCGAGAAGCTCCCTGCCCCCCGCCGCCTCCACCTGGTCGGGCAGCCAGTGGCCAGCGCGGTACGGGGGGTCGAGCCACTCCAGGGCGACGACGTCCCGCACGGGGCGTCCCGCCACGGCCGCCCGCACCCGGTCGAGCCGGTCGCGCAGCCGGGCGGCGAGCGCGGCGGCGGGCGCCTCCGCCCCCGCGGCGGCGCCGATCACCTCGACGGAGGCGATCACCCCCGCGAGGGTGACGGGAGCGAGGGACAGGAGGGCGGGACGCCCGGGCAGCGCGTCGACGGCCTCCTGCACGTCGTCGGCGGCCAGGCCGCACACCTCGCACAGGTCCTGTGTGATCACGAGGTCGGGGCGGGCCGCGGCGAGCGCGTCACGGTCGACGGCGGACAGCCCGCCGGGCCCCACGGCGGCGACGACCCGGTCGATCGCGGCCTGGTCGAGGCCGTCCAGCGCCAGGCACGCCGCGGTGACCGGCGGGACCGCCGCGACGGCCGGGGGATGGTCGCACTCGTGGGTGCGGCCGACGAGCGCGTCGGCCAGCCCGATGGCGGCGACGATCTCGGTCGCCCCGGGGACAAGGGAGACGATCCTCACTGCGACGCACCCTACCGCCCGGCCGGGCACCCCCTCTGCCGGACTCGTCGGCGCGGTGCCGCACCCGGCAACGGCCGGAACGGGGCGAACGTAAGGGGGAGCCTCACGAGATGAGCGCTGAGGAATCTCCTCGCACGCCGACTCGCCGGAGGGTTCCCTGACGGTTCTTCAGCGTGATGCGCTCGACCATCGAGCGTCCTTCGGTCACGGGCCCGTCGCGATGACGGTCGCGCATCGCCGGGCGCGACGCGCGACCCGCCAACGACCCTTTTCAGGGGTCATCTAGACTCCTGGCGGTTCCCGAGACGAGGAGTGACATGCGCGACGCCGAGTTCGCCCCCAACGACCTCCAGAAGGCCCTGCTCGGCTACGAGCCGACGTCGCTCGAGACCTCCCTCATCGCGTGGACGCGCGAACACTGGGCGATGGCCGCGCGCGCGATGGTCTACAACAAGAAGGAGGCCGACGACACGGTCTCCGGCGTGCCGGGCGTGCGGGGCGACGAGTCGAAGCTCGTGCTCAGCGTCGCGGCCCGCGTCGCGATCAGCGAGCGCGACCTGATGTGCCGCGCGATCGCGGCGGTGTTGCCCGAGTGGCTGGAGCGCACCTACGGCTTGACGCCCCGCGACGCCGGGGAGTGACCTGTGCGGCGGGGTCCGGCGGCCGGCGCCGGGCTCCGTCTACTCCTTCGGCTCGGAGGGGAAGCCGCCGTCCTGCCAGGCGCCCCAGCCGCCCACGAGCACGCCGACGCGGGAGCGGCCGCTGTCGAAGGCCCACAGCGCGATCTTCATGCTGGTGGCCTCGCCGGGACGGTCGCAGTAGAAGATGAGCTCCTTGTCCGCGGGGAGGTCGCCGACCTCCTTCTCGAACTCGAAGGGGTCGATGCGGATCGCGCCCTTCACCTTGGCGGCGGAGTCCCGGTAGGTGAGGTCGCGGACGTCGACCGGCTGCACCGGGTCGCCCATCCTGAACGCGGCGGCCAGGTCCACCGGCTGCCAGCGCGACACGTCGTCCCAGGCCATCGCCCCTCCCCGTCGTTTTTCGGGGCGAAACGCTACCAGCCGGGTCCGCCCGCCCCGCGGGGCGTCACCCGGCGAGGCCGGCGAGCACGTCCGCGGCGTTGCCCTTCGCCTTCACCTTGTAGAGGGCCCGCTCCACGACGCCGTCGGGGCCGATGACGAAGGCGCTGCGCTCCACCCCCATGTAGGTGCGCCCGTACATGGACTTCTCGACCCACACCCCGTACGCCTCGGCGGCCGCGTGGTCCGGGTCGGACAGCAGCGTGAAGTTGAGGTCGTACTTGCGCCGGAACCGCTCGTGGAGTGCGAGGGGGTCGGGGCTCACGCCCAGCACGCGCGCGCCCACCCGGGTGAAGTCGTCGTTCAGGTCGCGGTACTCGCACGCCTGCGCGGTGCAGCCGGTCGTGTCGTCCTTGGGATAGAAGTAGAGGACGACGCGGGTGCCGGCGAGGTCGGACAGGCGGATGGTGCCGCCGTCGTCGGACTCGAGGGCGAAGTCGGGTGCGGCGTCTCCGGGCGAAAGGCGCGCCATCTGCTCCTCCGGGGGTCGCGTGTCGGCCCGCGACGCTACCCGACGTGCCGCGCGGCGCGCCGGCTCATCCCGGCAGGTCGCGCCGCTCGTAGTGGCCGGCGACGTCGAAGACGCGGCGGGCCGCGACCACCTCGCGGGTGTCGCAGTCGGCGATGAGGATCTCCTCCCGCCCCGACACGGGGCCGGCGAGGAGGCGCCCCCACGGGTCGGCGACGAGACTCGCGCCGGACAGGAGCTCCTCCGGCCCGGCGGCGAGCGCGTCGGCCATCGGGAAGTCGTCCGGGAAGGCGCTGCGCGGCAGGTACTGCACGGGGGAGATCACGAACGCCCCCGCCTCGAACGCGTAGGCGCGCATCGCGCACACCCACCGCTCCCCGTCGTCCGCGGTGGGGGCGGCGTAGAAGTCGACGCCGTCCCGGTACAGGCGCATCCGGGCGGCGGGCATGTGGTTCTCCCAGCAGATCAGCCCGCCGAGGCGCCCGAAGTCCGCCTGGTGCGCGGCCAGGTCGTCACCCGCCCCCTGCCCCCAGAACACGCGCTCGTGCAGGGTGGGTTGCAGCTTTCGGTGGCGCCCGGCGAGGCGCCCGTCCGGGGACAGCCACAGGAGCGTGTTCCAGAGGGTCCCGGGGCGCCGGGGGTCGCGCTCGTTCACGCCCACCGCCACCCAGGCGCCCGCCCGGCGCGCCGCCGCGCCGAGCATGTCGGTGAGGGGGCCCGGCACGTCGACGGCGCTCTCCCACATGCGCCGGTGCACCTCGGCCGCCTCGCGGGTGAACCGGGCGCAGGCGTGCGCCCACGACGAGTTCGGGTAGAGGCTGATGAACGTCTCCGGCAGGACGACGAGGCGGGCGCCGCGCGCACCCGCCTCGCCGACGAGGTCGCACGCCTTGCGGGTCGAGGCGGCCGCGTCGAGGACGGCGGGGGTCGCCTGCACGCATGCCACGCGCACGACGGGGCTCACGGCGTCACCTCCTGGCTGATGCCGGCGAGGACCTCGGCGGTGTGCTCGCCGAGCCGGGGGGCGGGCCGGGCGGTGCGCAGCGGGGTGCGGGACATCCGCAGCGGCGGCCCGGTGAGGGTCTCCCGCCCGAGGGTGGGGTCGTCCACCTCCACCACGAGGCCGAGCCGGCGGGCGCCGGGGTGGTCGAGCAGGGCGAACGGGCGCGGCGACACCGCGCCGTGCGGCAGCCCCTCCGCGGCGAGCACCGCGATCCAGTGCGACGCGGGGGCCGCCGCGAGCCGCTCCGCGATCAGCTCCGCCAGCGCGTCCGAGTGGCGGGCGCGGGACGGGAGGTCCGCGAAGCGCGGGTCCGCCAGCAGGTGCCCGAGGCCCAGCGCGCGAAGCGCCCTCTCGTGGAGGCGGGGTGCGTAGCAGGCGATCGCGACCGCCCCGTCCGCGGTCGGGTAGGTGCGGTAGAGGGCGCCGACGAACCGGTTGAACAGGGGCTCGCCGGACGCCTCCCGCACCAGCCGGTGCGCGGCGAGGGCGGCGGACGCCTCGAGCAGGGACGTCTCGACGACCTGGCCGCGGCCGCTGCGCTCCCGCTCGTAGAGGGCGGCGACGATGCCGGACACCATGATCCACGGCGCGATCGTGTCGTGCGCGGGGACGGGGATGGCCCGCCCGCCGTTCGCGGCGGCCAGACCGGACTCGGCCTGCAGGGCGATGTCGGTTCCGCGGGGGCCGCCGGGGCCGAACGCCGACAGGGCGCAGTAGACGAGGCGCGGGTTGCGGGCCGTGAGCTCCTCCGCGCCGGCGCCGAGCCGCTCCGCGACGCCGGGGGCGAGGCTGTGCACCACGACGTCGGCGCCGTCGACGAGGGCGTGCAGGGCGTCGCGCCCCTCCGCGGTGGCGAGGTCCAGCACGACGCCGCGCTTGTCGCGGTTCACGGCGTGGAAGACGCGGCTCTCGCCGGCGACGTCGTCGACGCGGCGCCACTCGTCGCCCCCCGGGGGCTCCACCTTCACGACGTCGGCGCCCATCCAGGCGAGCGCCATGGTGGCGAGCGGCCCGCCGAGGTGGTGGGTGAGGTCCACCACCACGATCCCCTCCAGCGGCCCGCTCACGACTCGCCCCCGTACACGGCGGCGAGGTCGGCGCCACCCTCGCGCGGGCCGCAGCAGTAGATGCGGTGGTCCCGGATGCTGCCGTCGGGGGCGAGCTCCATGACGTGCGCCTGGCGCACGACCCAGCCGGCCCCCTCGAAGGTGCTGGTGCGCTCGAGCTCGACGACGCGGCGGTCGCCGTCGCGCAGGCGGCGCAGGAACGAGAAGCGGGGCGACTCCTCCCACCCGGCGAACCACTCGGCGAGGCGGGCGGCGACCGCGTCGCGGCCCCGCGCGACGTGGAACATGTTGGGCGACATCGTGACGAGGAGCGCGTCCGGGGCGTACGGGGCGCGCATCCCGTCGACGTCCTTGCGGCCGATGGCGTCGACGAGGGCGTCGACGGCGTCGGCGGCGGTGCGTGTCGCGGTGCCGGTCACGGCGGGCCTCCTGGGTGGTGCGGGACGGTTGTCGTGCGCATCGTGGCGCCCCTCCGTCAAGCCTGCGTCAAGGCGGCCGTCAAGGCGCCATCCAGGGCCTTGCCGGCCGGTGGCGGGCGCCCCTACCGTCGTCCCCGGTGGCCACCTCCACCCATCCGAGACGAGAGGAGCGCACGATGGCGAGCGCCGAGCAGAAGACCTTCGACCGCCCCGACGAGACCCGCCCGTTCCCGAACGGGCGCCTGGACCTGCTCGACGTCGGTGGCGCGCAGATCGGCCGCCTGACGCTGGAGCCGGGATGGCGCTGGTCCGACCACGTGAAGCCGATCGCCGGTACCGAGCTGTGCGAGGCACCCCACTTCCAGTACCACGTCAGCGGCACGCTGCACGTGGTGATGGCGGACGGCACCGAGTTCGACGCGGTGCCCGGCGACGTCACGGCGCTGCCGTCCGGCCACGACGCGTGGGTGGTCGGCGACGAGCCGGCGGTGGTCGTCGACTGGTGGGGGGCGAGCAACTACGCGAAGGCGTGACGCCGCCCGGCGGGGCGCCCCGTTGCGGGCGCCCCGTTGACCCCGCCCCGCCGGTACCGCGAGACTCGCCCCATGCTGCAGGCGAGGCTCTTCGGCGAGCTGGCGGTGCGGATCGGCGACCGCGACGTCCCCCCCATCCCCGGCATGCGCCCCCGCGCCCTCCTCGCCTACCTGCTCCTCACCCCGGGCCTCCACCCCCGCGCCCGCGTCGCCGGGCGGTTCTGGCCGGACGTCCTCGACACGAGCGCCCGCGCCTCGCTGCGAAGCGCCCTGTGGACGATCCGCGCGGCCCTCGACGCCGCCGGCGGCGGTGAGTACCTGCACGCGGACCGCGCGAGCGTCGGCATCGCGCCGGGGCTCCCCCGGACGGTGGACGCCGAGGAGTTCGCCCGCCTCCTCGCCGCGGGGGATCCCGCCTCGCTGGAGCGGGCCGTCGCGCTGGCGGACGCACCGCTCCTCGCCGACCTCGCCGACGAGTGGGCGCTCGACGCGCAGGACGCCCACCGGGAGCGGCTCGTGGCGACGATCGAGCGGCTCGGCCAGGCCGCGGAGGACGCCGGGGACCTGGCGGCGGCCGTCACCTGGAGCCGCGCCGCGATCGAGCGGGACCGGCTGCGGGAGTCCGCCCACCGCGACCTGATGCGCCGGCTCGCCTCCTCCGGGGAGCGCGCACAGGCCCTCACCGCGTACCGCAGGCTGCGCTCCGCGCTGGCGGCGGAGCTCGGTGTCGCCCCGTCCCCGGAGACCCGCCGCCTGGCGGAGACGTTGCGCCAGGGGGAG
>JBFLWO010000140.1:0-5975 GCA_040757755.1 Actinomycetota bacterium | reverse complement strand
GCCGCGTGCCCGGGCCGCACCTCCACGCCCGCCGCCACGAGCTCCGGGGCGTCCACATCCGCGGCGTCGACCCCCACCACCTGCCACCCCTCGCGCGCCAGGAGCAGCGCCGCCGCCCGCCCCGACCGGGCGAGGCCCACCACCAGCGCCCGGCTCATACGCCCTGGGCGCGGAAGAACAACGTGAAGCCCACCGCCCCGAAGATCGACGCCACCAGCCAGAACCGCACGATGATCTTCGTCTCGCTCCACCCGGCCATCTCGAAATGGTGGTGGATCGGGGTCATCAGGAACACCCGGCGGCGCCACCGCTTGAACACCACCACCTGGATCATCACCGACAGCGCCTCCAGCAGGAACAGCGCCCCGATGATCAGCAGCAGGATCTCGGTGCGCGTCATCACCGACATCGCCGCGATCGCCCCACCCAGCGCGTACGACCCCGTGTCCCCCATGAACACCTGCGCCGGGAACGAGTTGAACCACAGGAAGCCGACGCACGCGCCGATCAGCGCCCCGCCCAGGATCGCCAGGTCGTCGCGGTCGCTCACGAACGCGATCCCCGTGTACGACAGGATCGCGATCGCGGCGGTGCCGGCCGCCAGGCCGTCCAGCCCGTCCGTCAGGTTCACGGCGTTCGCGTACCCGGCCACGACCAGGTACACCACCACGAAGAACGCGAACGGCCCGATCTCGTAGTGCTCGTCGAGGATCGGCACGTTCAGGGTCGTGGGGATCCCCACCACGTCCGCCGCCACCCACGCCAGGCACGCGGCGATCCCCACCAGCGCCAGCATCCGCCACTTCCCGGCGAGCCCGCCGCTGCGGCGGCGCATCACCTTCATCAGGTCGTCGGCGAACCCGATCGCCCCGCACGCCAGGGTCGTGCCCAGCACCGCCACCGACGCCGTCGACCGCCCCGACAGGATCACGAACGGCACCGTCGTCGCCAGCAGGATCAGGAGCCCCCCCATCGTCGGGGTGCCTTGCTTCACGGCGTGGCCGTCGGGGATGAGCCCCTGCGCCCGCACGAACTGGCCGACGTCGTTGTCGCGCAGCCACTGGATGAACCGCGTCCCGAGGAAGATCACCAGCATCGCCGCGACGATGCTGGTGATGAGGACCGGCGACATCAGACGCCGCTTCCGACCGGCGCGATCGCCGCGCCGACCCGCTCCAGCGCCATCCCCCGCGACCCCTTCACCAGCACCACGTCCTGCGGGCCGAGGAGCGCGCCGGCACCCGCTACCGCCTCCTCCACCGTCGGAAACCACACCGACTCCACCGCGCCGCCCGCCCCCTCCACGTAGTGACGGGCCAGGTCCCCCACCGCGACGAGGAGGTCGACGCCGAGGGACGCGGCGAGCCCGCCCACCTCACGGTGGAAGCCCGCCTCCTGCGGCCCCAGCTCCCGCATGTCGCCCAGCACCGCCACCCGCCGGCCCGGCCGCGCCACCAGGTCGCGCAGCGCGGCGGCCATCGCCACGGGGTTCGCGTTGTAGCAGTCCTCGATCAGGATGCCGCCGGACGCGAGCGGCCGTTCCTGGCCGCGCATCGCCGACAGCTCCACCTCCACCCGCGTCCCGGCCGGCGGCGCCATCCCCAGGGCGGCGCAGCAGGCGTACGCCGCCGCCGCGTTGCGAAGCTGCCAGCCCTTCGCGAGCCCGGGAAGGTCGAGGTCCACCTCGGGGCGGTCGCCGAAGCGCAGCACCCGCACCCCCTCCGGCAGGGCCGCGACGTGCGTGTCGAGAAGCGGCTCGTCGCGGGGCACGACGGCGACGCCGCCGGGGCGCAGCGCCTCCAGGGCCTCGGCCTTCGCCGCCGCCACCGCCTCCACCGAGCCGACGAGCTCCAGGTGCACGGGGCCGATCGCCGTGATGCACGCGACGTCCGGCGGGGCGAGGCGGGCGAGCTCCGCGATCTGCCCCATGCCCCGCATCCCCATCTCGACGACCGCCACCTGCGTGCCCTCCGCCAGGCCCAGGAGCGCCATCGGGACGCCGATGTCGGTGTTCATGTTCCCCGGCGTGCCGGCCGCATCCACCCCCGCGGCGCGCAGCATCGCCACCAGGATGTCCTTCGTCGTCGTCTTCCCCGTCGCCCCCGTCACGGCCACGACGCGCGCCCCGAGCCGCTCCAGGGCGAGCCGTCCCGCGGTCTGCAGCACCCCGAGGGGGTCCTCCGCCACGATCACCGGCTTGCGCAGCACGAGGAGGTCCGGCTCGACCCACCGGTACGCCGACTCGGACACCACCGCGGCGACCGCGCCCGCCCTCAGCGCGTCGTACGCGAACGTGCCGCCGTCCTGCGACTCCCCGCGCAACCCCACGAACAGGCTGCCGGGAGTGACGGCACGCGAGTCGATGCACGCCCCCTCGAACTCCACGGACGGGACCCCCACGGGGATCCGCGCCGGGACGAGGCGCAGGACGTCGTTCAGCACCATCCTCACGAGGCGGCCCCCGCGGTGAGCACCTCGCGCGCCACGACCCGGTCGTCGAACGGGGTCGTCACGCCGCCGCGCTCCTGGCCGGACTCGTGCCCCTTCCCCGCCACCACCACCACGTCCCCGGGCCGCGCCGCGGCCATCGCCCGGGCGATCGCGGCGCGCCGGTCCGGCTCCACCACCAGCTCGGCGCCGCCCGCGCCCTCCGCGCCCGCCAGGATCTCGGCGATGATGGCGTCCGGGTCCTCGCTGCGGGGGTTGTCGGACGTGACGACCGCGACGTCGGCCAGGGCGCGCGCCACCCGCCCCATCTGGGGGCGCTTGCCGCGGTCGCGGTCCCCGCCGCAGCCGAACACCACCACCACCCGCCCGTCTCCCGCCACGTCGCGCGCCGCCCGCAGCACGTTGTCGAGGGAGTCGGGGGTGTGGGCGTAGTCGACGAGGACCTGGAACGGCTGGCCGCAGTCCACCGGCTCGAACCTCCCCGGCACCCCCGCCACCGCCGCCACGCCCCGCGCCACCGCGCCGTGGTCGAGCCCCAGGATCTCACCCACCGCCACCACCCCCGCCACGTTCGCCACGTTGAACCGCCCTCGAAGCGGGCTCTCCACCTCCAGGGGCCCGCGCGGCGTCGCGAACCGGGCCGCGAAGCCCCGGTCGTGCAGCCGCAGCTCCAGGGGCCGCACCTGCGCGTCGGATGCGTCCAGGGCGAACCCCAGCGCCCCGCTCTCCTCCGCCAGCCGCCGCCCGTACGGGTCGTCGAGGTTCGCCGCGCCGCACGGCCGCGGCCCCTCCTCCGGCGGGCGCACGAACAGCAGGCGCTTCGCCCGGTAGTAGTCCTCCACGTCCTGGTGGTAGTCCAGGTGGTCGCGGGTGAGGTTCGTGAACAGGACGGCGGCGAACCGCACGCCGGCGGCGCGGCGCTGCGCCAGCCCGTGGGAGCTCACCTCCATCGCGCACGCCCGGTCGCCCGCGTCGCGCATCCGGGCCAGGAGCTCCTGCAGGTCCGCGCTTTCGGGGGTGGTGCGCGAGGCGGGCCGCGCCACGCCCCCGACGCGCGTCTCGACGGTGCCGAGAAGCCCGCAGCGGAGACCCGCCGCGTCGAGGACCGAGCGCAGCAGGTACGCGCTGGTCGTCTTGCCGTTCGTTCCCGTCACCCCCACCACCGTGAGGGCGTCCGACGGGCGGCCCCACCACTCCGCCGCCGCGAGCGCCATCCCCAGGCGGGCGTCCGGCACGACGACCTGCGGCACCGGCAGCGGCAGCGGTCGCTCCACGAGCAGCGCCGCCGCGCCCGCGGCCACCGCCTGCGGCGCGAAGTCGTGGCCGTCGGCCTGCGCGCCGCGCAGGCAGCAGAACAGGTCGCCCGGGGCGATGCGGTCGGAGCGGTAGGCGATCCCGCCCACCGCGACGGCGCCGTCCGCGTCGCTCGCGGGAGCGCCGCCGGGACCCAGGAGCCGCGACCCGGGAACGGCCTCGAAAAGCCTTCGGAGGCTCATGCGGGCGGGGATGCTACCAGCGGCCCCCACGGCGCCGACCCGGCGCCGCGGCGGTCGCGGCGTGACCAGGGGACCGGCTCACGGTGAGATCGCCAGACGCCCGATCGTGAACTTCGCGATGTCCTCGAACGCCGGCGCCGCCACCTCGCCGCCGTAGACACGGCCCCCGCTCGGCTCGTCCACCATCACGGCGATCAGCACCTTCGGGTTGCGCGCCGGCAGGTACCCGATGAACGACGCCCAGTAGCGGCCGCGGTCGTAGGTCCCGTCCGGGGCGATCTTGTTCGACGTGCCGGTCTTCCCCGCGACGTCGTAGCCCTTCACCTGCGCCTCGGCCCCGGTGCCGTCGGACCGGACCACGCCCACCAGCATCTCGGTGAGCTGCCGCGCGGTGCGCGACGAGATGATCCGCTTCCCCGCCGGCGCGGGCACGCTCCGGGACCCGACCCGCGTCGCGAGGTGCGGCGTCACCAGGCGCCCGCCGTTCGCCACCGCCGCGTACGCCCGCGCCATCTGCAGCAGCGTCGTGGTGATGCCCTGGCCGATCGGGATGTTGAGGATCGAGACCCCCGACCATTCCGTCCCGGGCGGCACGTCCCCGGGCGACTCCCCCGGGTAGTCGATGCCCGTCGGCGCCCCGAAGCCGAACCGGCGGATCCAGAGCTCGAACTTGTTGATCTCCGAGAGGCGCTCCGCCACCTTCACGGTCCCGATGTTGCTCGAGTACTTCAGGATCTCGCTGACCGAGTAGGTCACCGTCCCGCGGTCGTGCGCCTCGTGAAGGGTCGTCGCGTACGGCGTGCCCTTGAACATGGTGAGCGTCGGCGGCAGGACGAACGCCGTCTTCGGCGTGACGAGCCCCTCCTCCAGGGCCCCGGCGATCGTCACGATCTTGAACGTCGAGCCCGGCTCGTAGTTGTGGACGGCCGGCAGGTTGCGGCGGTCGGCCGGTAGCTTCGCGCGGTTGTTCGGGTCGTAGCGCGGCACCGTCGCCATCGCGTAGATCGCCCCGTCGGAGGGACGCATCACGACCACGCTGACGGACGCCGCGTCGGAGCGCTCACGGGTGTTCACCGCGACGTTCTCCGCGTACTCCTGGATCGCGGAGTCGATCGTGACGTGCACGTCCCGCCCGTCCACCGGGGCGTCGTCCACGAGCACCCGCAGCGGGCGGCGGAACGGGTCCTGCAGCTCCACCCGGCGGCCGGGGCGCCCCGTCAGGACGTCGTCGTACTGCTCCTCCAGGCCCTCGTTGCCGCCCTCCCCGATCAGGCCGAGGAGCTGCGCCGCCGTCTTCCCCTGCGGGTAGAAGCGCTGGTCCACGTCGGTCACCACGAGGCCCGGCACCTTCAACGCGGCGAGCTTCTTCTTCGCGTCGCCCGACGAGTCCGCCGCCCGTGCCAGCACCTCGTACCGGCTGCGCCGCCCGAGCTGGTTCGCCAGCTCCTCCGGGTTGCGCCCCAGAAGCGGCGCCAGGGCCCGCGCCGTGGCGATCGGGTCCTTCACCTGCCCGGGGTCCGCCGTGACGAACAGCGCGGGGACGCCCGCCGCCAGGTCCCGCCCGTCGCGGGCGACGATGTCTCCGCGACGCGCCGGGATCTCCGCCTCGACGCGGCGCTGGTCCTCGGCGCGCGCCGACAGCGCCCCCGCCTGCACCGTCCCCAGGAACGCCGCGCGCACCCCCAACGCCCCAAGCGCCAGGACCGCGCACCCCGTCAGGATGCGGATGCGCCGCGACCGCGCCTTCGCGCCGCCCGACGCCCCCTTCCTACGGCCCCCCGACACTCTGCAGGAACGTGAGGGTGTCGCCGGTCGCCGACTCCATGCCGCGCGCCCGCGCCTGGCTCATGACCCGCGCCTTCTGCCGGGCGAGGCGCGCCTCGAGCTGCGCGTTCTCCGCCTCCACCGCGCGGGCACGCTCCACCACCGCCGCCGTCTGCGTGGTCAGTGAGAGCTTCGCGACGTTCACCCACACCACCCCGCCCAGGAAGAGCGCGACGAGCGGCACGACCAGCAGGCCGAGCCGCAGCC
>JBFLWO010000139.1:0-6030 GCA_040757755.1 Actinomycetota bacterium | reverse complement strand
CTCGCCTCGACGGCGTTCAGGGTGGCGGCCGTGTCCTCCGAGTCGAGGGGCCGGACGATCTCCACCGTGCGGTCGGACAGCGCTGCGAGGAGCAGGGCGCGGTGGGTGATCGACTTGTCCGGGGGGACCCGGACCGTGCCCGCGAGGCGCGGGGCGGGTGCGACGCGGACGACGGACATTCGGGGGGATAGCCTACCCGGCGGCGGGCACGTCCCCCGAGGGAATGGAACGCGCGACCCGCACCGCGACCTGCGGGGCGTCGTCGATACGCCGCACGTGCAGGCCGAAGGCGCGGTCCGGCGTCTCCCACACGAGCGTCGCCTGCCGGCGGCCGCGCAGGATCCCGGTGACGCCCATCACCTCCACCTCCCGGGCGCCGGGCAGAGCTTGCGGCGGGCTGGCGAGCGGGGCGGGGGCCTGGCGCAGGAGCACCCGGGCGTCGTCGGGGCCGGTCCACGCGAGGACGATCGCGGGCGGGGCGGCCGGGTAGGCGACGTCCGGCTCGATCCGCGGCGGCGTCGGCTCGAACCCCTCCGGCACCCATCCGGGAAGCCATGGCCGGAAGCCCGCGGCGAACGCGGCGGCGTCGAGGTCCCGCATCCACGTGCCCGCGCCGATGCCGGCCGCCATGCCGTGGGTGAGCCCCATCCGCCCGGTGAGCGTGCCGCCGGAGCGGCGCAGAAGGGTGACGCCCTCCCCCACGAGGCGCCCGACCGGCTCCCCGCGGGCGTCGAGGGCGTCGACGCCGAGGATGACCGCGCCCGCGTCGAGCCGGATGCCGGCGAGGCCCCCCTCCCCCACCGTCGCGGCCGGGGCGGGCCCCTCGTTCCCGGCGACGGCCACCGACACGGCGGCGACCCCCGCGGCGGCCCGCGCGACGAGGACGTGGTCGGTCGGCGCGGGGGGCTCGTCGACGGTGACGCTCGTGGCGACGACGGGCCGGGCCCGGCTGGGCCGCCCCGGCGGGCAGGCGACCCGGGCGACGGCGGCGCCGCTCGCGGCGTCGACCCACGCGACGCGGCTGAACGGCGGGTCGCCCGCCGCGGACAGCGCGACGATGAGGCCGTGCGTCCCCGCGGGAAGCGCCACGGGCACCGGGTGGCCGAGCGCCGCGGCGGCCACGTCCCGCGCCGTGCGCACGTCGTCTGCCATGGCCCGCCCACGGTAGCAGGGGCGCCGCCGCCGGCCGGGCTCCCGGCGGGGGCCGCCCGGTAGGGTGCCGCGGTGGCCGCCTTCCCGCCGTCCCACCCGTTCGAGGTGCGATGCGGCGGGGTCCGCCTCTCCGGTGAGGAGGCGGGGGACGGGACGCCGGTGCTGCTGCTGCACGGCCTCACCGCCACGCGCCGCTACGTCGTGCACGGGTCCCGCGCCCTGCAGGCCGCGGGGTGCCGGGTGGCCGCATACGACGCGCGGGGGCATGGCGAGTCGGATCCCGCGCCGTCGCCCGCCGACTACACCTACGCCCTCCTGGCCGGCGACGCGCTGTGCGTGATGGACGACCGCGGCATGGACCGGGCGGTCCTCGTCGGCTCGTCGATGGGGGCGGCGACGGCGACGGCGGTGGCGCTCGCCCACCCGGAGCGGGTCAGCGCGCTCGTCCTGGTCACCCCCGCCCACCTGGGGTTGCCGTCCGAGGGGCTCGACCGGTGGGACGCCCTCGCGGAGGGCCTGCGGTCCGGGGGGCCGGAGGGGTTCCTCGCGGCGTACGGGCGGCCGCGGGTGCCGGAGCGCCAGGTGGAGTCGGTGACGACCGTGATCCGCCAGCGGCTGTCCCGTCACCGCCGGCCGGACGCGGTCGCGGACGCGCTGCGGCACGTGCCGCGATCCGCGGCGTTCGACGGCGTCGAGGCGCTGGAGGACCTGGCGATGCCGGTCCTCGTGGTGGCGAGCCGCGACGCGCTCGACCCCGACCATCCCCTGGCGGTGGCGGAGGAGTACGAGCGGCGCATCCCGGACGTGCGGGTGGTGGTGGAGGACGAGGGCGCGCCGCCGCTCGCGTGGCGCGGCGGCACCCTGTCGCACGTGATCCTCGAGTTCCTCGCCGCCCGGGTCGCCTGACGGCCCCCGCGGGGGGTGACGATCGGCCCGTGGGAAAATTCCGGGACCGGTCTAGCGTCACCGGCATGGCGGCACCCTCGACGGCCTCCCTGCGCCCGCCTGTGACGGACCTCGACCGGGCCCCGATCGTGGTGGCGTGGGAGGTGACCCGCGCCTGCGGCTACCGCTGCGTGCACTGCCGCGCCGACGCGCAGCCGCGCCGCAGCCCGCGGGAGCTGGACCTGGCCGAGGGGATGCGCATGATCGACGACCTCGCCGCGTTCGACGGGTCGATCCTCGTCCTGACGGGCGGCGACCCCCTCACCCGCCCGGACCTGGAGGATCTGACGGCGCACGCGACCCGGCGCGGCCTGCGTGTGGCGTTGACCCCCAGCGCGACGCCGCGGGTGACGGACGCGCGGATCAGGTCCCTCGCGGCGGCGGGGGTGCGGCGCGTCGCCCTGTCCCTGGACGGCGCGACCGCGGCGACGCACGACGGGATGCGCCGCCTGCCCGGGTCGTACGCCCGCACCCTCGGGATCCTGGAGTCGGTGCGCGACGCGGGCCTGCCGATCCAGGTGAACTCGACGATCACGCGGGCGACGGTGGGCGAGATCGACCAGCTGGCGGAGGTCGTCGCGGGCCTCGGCCCCGCGATGTGGAGCGTGTTCTTCCTCGTGTCGGTGGGCCGCGGCCGGGAGGAGGACATGCTGTCCCCCGCCGCGCACGAGGAGGCCTTCGAGCGTCTCGCGGACCTCGACGAGCGCCTGCCGTTCCGCGTGAAGGTGACGGAGGCGCCGCCGTTCCGGCGGGTGCTGGCGCAGCGGGCGGCCCGGCGCGGCACCCCCCCGCCGCCGGATCAGATGGTGCCGGTGCGCGACGGCCAGGGCTTCATGTTCGTGTCGCACGAGGGGGACGTGTGCCCGAGCGGCTTCCTGCCGGTCTCCGCCGGGAACGTGCGGGACACGTCACCGGTGGCGATCTACCGCGACTCCGAGCTCTTCCGCAGCCTCCGCGACGCGGACCGCCTGGGCGGCAAGTGCGGCAGGTGCGGGTTCCGCCGCCTGTGCGGCGGCAGCCGCGCCCGCGCCTGGGCGCTGGGCGGCGACCCCCTCGGCGAGGACCCCACCTGCATCCACGAGCCGCCCCCCGCCACCGACCAGGAGGAGACGCACCGGTGCTGAACGTGACCACCCTGCTCGGGGGCCGGCCGAGCTCGAGCGACAAGCTGCGCTACGGGCACGGCAGCGCCCTCCGCTCCGGCGGCGAGCGCCGCCCGGTGGTGGTGTGGAACTCGACGCGGCGGTGCAACCTCGCGTGCGCCCACTGCTACACCGACTCGACGTCCCGCCGGTACGAGAACGAGCTGGACCACGAGGAGGCCCTGGCGTTCATCGGCGACATCGCGGAGTTCGGGTCCCCGGCGCTCCTCATGTCCGGCGGGGAGCCGCTGATGCGGGAGCGGGTGTTCGAGCTGATCGGCCACGCCCTCGACGGCGGCCTCTCGGTGACCCTGTCGTCGAACGGCACGCTGATCACCGAGGACGTGGCGCGCCGCCTGGCGGACCTGGGGGTGCGGTACGTGGGCCTGAGCCTGGACGGGCTGGGGGAGGTGCACGACCGCTTCCGGGGGCGGCGGGGGGCGTTCGAGAAGACGATGGCGGGGATCCGGCGGCTGCGGGCGGTGGGGGTGCCGGTGGGGATCCGGGTGACGTTGACGCCGACGGCGATCGCCGCCCTGCCGGATCTGTTCGCCCTGGCGGAGCGGGAGGGCGTGTCGCGCGCGTGCTTCTACCACCTGGTGCCGTCGGGCCGCGGCCGCGGCCAGGTGCCGGTCACCCCGGCGCAGGCGCGGGAGGCGGTGGAGTCGATCTTCGGGTGGGCGGAGAGCCTGGTGGAGCGGGAGTCGCCGATCACGGTGCTGACGGTGGACAACTACTCGGACGGGCCGGCCCTGTACCTCAGGACCCGGCGGCGGGACCCGGATCAGGCGGAGCGCCTGTGGGAGTCGCTGTCGTGGAACGGCGGGTCGCGCAACGCGAGCGGCCGGGGCCTGGCGGCGGTGGACTGGGAGGGGAACGTGCGCCCCGACCAGTTCTGGGGCGGTCCGCTTCTCGGCTCCATCCGGCAGCGGCCCCTGTCGGAGATCTGGACGGATCCGCCGGCGGAGCTCGACGCGCTGCGGACGCGGCGGGAGAGCCTGACGGGGCGGTGCACCGGCTGCCGGTTCCTGGCGGTGTGCGGCGGCGGCCTCGCGTCGCGGTCCCTGGGCTCCGCGGGGGACGTGATGGCCTCGGACCCGGGGTGCGTGCTGACGGACGCGGAGATCGCGGAGCCCGCCGCGGTGTGACGCACGGGCGGCGCGCGCCCGCAGTTGCCTCCGCCGCCGCGTGGCCATGGCGGCGGAGGCGCCCCTCCCCCGACCGTGCTACGTCTCCGCGGGTGACCGGACGGCCCGCCCGTCACCGCGGGTGGTGATGAGCGATGCGGTGATCGCGACGGCGAGCACCGCGACGATCGCGGCGAGGGACAGGTAGACGGGGATGGCGTAGACGTCGGCGAGGAGCATCTTCGTGCCGACGAGGACGAGGATCACGGCGAGGCCGAGGTCGAGGTGCCGGAACCGGTCCATCATCCCGGCGAGCACGAAGTACAGGGCGCCGAGCCCGAGCAGGGAGAACGCGTTGGCGGCGGCGACGACGAACGCGTCGTCGGTGACGGCGAAGATCGCGGGGATGGAGTCGGCGGCGAACAGCACGTCGAAGGTGGCGACGAGGACGAGGGCGGCGAGGAGGGGCGTCGCGGCGCGCCGGGCGCCGACGCGCACGAGGAAGCGGTCGCCGTCGAGGTCGTGGCTCAGCGGCATGAGGCGGCCGAGGGCGCGCAGGGCGACGTTGCGCTGCGGGTGGATCTCGGTGTCGCCGTGGCGCGCCATGCGGATGCCGGTGACGACGAGGAACGCCCCGAACACGTAGATCGTCCAGTGGGCGGCGTCGAGGAGCGCCGCCCCGGCGGCGATGAACAGGCCGCGCAGCACGATCGCCCCGGCGATGCCCCAGAACATGACGCGCCGCTGCGGCTGGGCGGGGATCCCGAAGTACGCGAAGACCATCGAGAAGACGAACAGGTTGTCGACGGAGAGGCTCTTCTCGATGAGGAACCCGGCGAGGTACTCCTCGGCGCCGGCGCCGCCGTGGCGCCACCACATCGCGGCGGTGAACAGGAGGCCGAGCGCCATCCACACGCCGCTCCAGGCGGCGGCGGCGCGGAGGGTGATCTCGCGTCCGCCCCGCCCGAACAGGGCGAGGTCGACGGCGAGCAGGGCGACGACGACGGCGCCGAGCGCGAGCCATTCCCACAGCGCGTTGTCCATCGGGGGCGGGCCTCCTGGTGAGACGACGTGTTCTCATCCAGTGGTCTCCCCCACCCGGAGTCCGGGCGGGCACACCGGGCCCCGGCGCTGCCGGGTGCCGTACTGACGGCGTGCCGCTTGGCGGGGTACTGCCCCCTGTGGGGCGTGACGATAGCGGGCCGGGCGGGGTGTGCCGCCGGGGCGGGGCGCGCCGCCGGGGTGGGCGCGGCTCGGCTCAGCCCTCGCGCAGGAGGGCGTCCAGGTCGAGGTCCCCGTGGTGGTGGTGCAGGCTGCCGTCGGCGCGGCGGGGCCGCCGTGCGGGGGGACGCTCGGCGACGAGGGCGATCCCGTGCCCGTCGGGGTCGCGGACGCGGACCGCCTCGCACCAGCCGTGGTCGACGGCGTCGTCGATGGGGATGCCGTGGTCGCGCAGCCGCCGGACGGCGGCGGCGAGCGCGGCGCGGTCGGGCAGCCGGATTCCGATGCCGCCGGGGCCGATGCCGGGGCCGGGGGCCCGTTCGAGGATGACGTGGTGCAGGTCGTCGTCGCCGGCGGCGAGGAAGGCGGTGTTCCCGCCCCAGCGTTCCCGGAGGGTGAGCCCGAGGGCGTCGCGGTAGAAGGCGATGGCACGGTCGAGGTCC
>JBFLWO010000138.1:0-6039 GCA_040757755.1 Actinomycetota bacterium | reverse complement strand
GAGACCGGCGGCCGTGGGGTCACGGACCGGCGGTGCCCCGCCGATGACAGCGGCGGTGGCGGAGACGTCGACACGCCGGCCGGGCGCGGGCCCGTGCGGGCGCTCGGGATGGGACGAGCCCCTGGTGACGCGGGACGAGAGGTCGGTGGTGCGCGGCGCGGGCCGGACGGTGGCGCCGTGACCCGCCGCCGGTCGCGCTCCGGGGAGCGCGGATGGCGCACCGCGGCGGCGCGGGAGCGGCGCGTCCACGTGGCGCAGCTCGCCATCGTCCTCACCGCAGCCGCGATCGCGATCGCCGCCGTCGTCACGCTGGGACGGGCGATCGGCGGCGTCGGCCGGGAGCGCGACACCCACTCGCGGCACCTCGCGGAGCTCGTCGCGGTGCGGGAGCTCGTGCGCCGCGAGCACGCCGAGTACTGGCTGGCGCGCGCCAGCGACCAGGACGCCCTCCCCGCCCGCTTCCGCGACGCCACCGCCCAGCAGCGGCGCCGGCTCGAGGCCATCGCCGCCGAGGACGGCGGCGGTGGCGGCGGCCGCACGGAGGGGCCCGCGGTCGCCGCGGCCCGCCGCCTCGACACCCTCGTCCGCACCCCCGCCGCGACGTCCCGGACCTCGCCCGGCCACCTCGACACCCTCGAACGGGCCGACGTCCTCATGCGCGACCTCGAGACGTCCCTCGGGCAGTGGATCACGCGGGAGACCGCCACCGTCGCGGACGCCGCGGGCGACGCGCGCGGCCTGAGCCGCAGGCTCGTCGCCATCCTCGGCGCCGTCCTCGCCGCCGTCGTCATCGCCGCCGTCCTCGGCTGGGTCGCCGTGTCCCGCACCCGCCGCCGCATCGAAGCGGAATACGTCCGCGCGCGCGACGAGCGCGGCGCCCTCCTCGCCGCCCTTCAGGACGGGTTCGTCGTGTTCGACGCCGCGGGGCGCATCGAGGACGTCAGCCGGCGGTTCCTCCGCATGACGGGCCTGCCCCGCGACGCCCTCCTCGGCACCGCCCCCCCGTTCCCGCACTGGCCGGAGGACGCCGGGCCGGAACGCATCGCCCGCGCCTTCTCCGCCCTCCTCGACGGCGTCGCCGGGGAGATCGACGTCGTGTACCGGCGGGCCGACGGCACCGAGTTCGACGCGGTGATCTCCCTCGCCCCCCGCACCGGGGTGGGCGGCCGCATCGACGGCCACGTCGCCACCGTGAAGGACGTCACGGCACGCCGCCGCGCCGAAGCCGACCTGCGCGACGTCGCCGTCGAGCAGACCGCCCTGCGCCGCGTCGCCACCGCCGTCGCCGCATCCGACGACCCGGCCGCGGCGTTCAGCCTCGGCGCCCGCGAAGCCGCACGCCTCGCCGGCGGCACCGGCGGCGTCGTCGTGCGCCGCGACGGCGACACCGCACACGCGGTGCGGTGCACCGGTGACCTCCGCGTCCCCGACGGGGCCCTCGACTGGCTGCCGCCAGTGTGGGAGACGGGAGGCGCCGCCCGCCACGTGCGCACGACACGCGACGGGGACGGCACCCCCCGCTGGGCGGTCGCCGCGCCGATCATGGTGGACGGACACGCGTGGGGGGCGCTCGCCGTCACGTCGGCGACGGGTGACCCGCCCGCCGACGCGGAACGGCGCGTCACCCTCATCGCCGAGGTCCTCGCCGTCGCCGTCGCCAACGCCCGTGCGCGGGAGCAGCTCGCCGCCCGCGCCGACGCGGACCCCGTCACCGGCCTCGCGAACCACCGGGTGTTCCACGAGCGGCTCGCGGAGGAGGTCCACCGGGCCCGCCGCCACGGCCGCGCCCTGTCCCTCGCGATCCTCGACCTCGACCTCTTCCGCGGCGTCAACGACGCGCACGGGCACCGGGCCGGCGACCACGTCCTCGAGGAGACGGCGCGACGCCTGCGCGGGGCGGTGCGCCCCGGCGACATCGTCGCCCGGGTCGGCGGGGAGGAGTTCGGCATCGTCATGCCGGAGGCCGACGCCGCGGAGGCGCGCGCCACGGTGGAGCGGGCCCGCGCCGCCGTCGCATCCACCTCGTACGGCGACGTCGGCCACCTCACGATGTCCGCGGGGATCTGCGACCTCACCCACGCCGCGGACGAGGACGAGCTCGTCCGGCTCGCCGACGGCGCCCTCTACTGGGCGAAGCTCCACGGACGCGACTCCGTGTGCGCGTACGCCCCGGACGTCGTGCGGGAGCTGTCGGCGCAGGAGCGGGCCGCCCGCCTGGAGCGCGACCACCTCGTCGCCGGGCTCCGCGGCCTCGCCCGGGCGGTCGACGCGAAGGACCCCTCCACCCGCCGCCACAGCGAACGCGTCGCCGCCCTCGCCTCGGCACTCGCCCGCGAGCTCGGCTGGCCGGAGGAGCGCGTCACCCTGCTGCACGAGGCCGCCCTCCTGCACGACGTCGGGAAGATCGGGGTGCGCGACGCCGTCCTGTTCAAGCCGGACGCCCTCACCGAGGAGGAACGCGCCGGCGTGATGCGTCACGCGGGGCTCGGCGCCGAGATGGTGGAGGACATCCTCACCGAGGAGCAGGCGTCGTGGATCCGCCACCACCACGAGCGGGTCGACGGGAACGGCTACCCGGACCGCCTCCACGGCGACGCCATCCCCGACGGCGCCCGCGTCATCGCCGTCGCCGACGCCTGGGACGCGCTCACGTCCACCCGCCCCTACTCCGTGGGGATGGACGAGGACGGGGCCCTCGTCACATGCCGGCGCGCCGCCGGCCGCCACCTCGACCGCCGCGCCGTCGCCGCCCTCGAACGGGTCGTCGCCGCGGGCGGCGCCTCCGCCATCCGCGCGCGCCAGCCGTTCGGCGCGGAGGGGACGGCGTGACGCGCGGCCGCCCGGCCGCGTGGGAGGACGCGGCGGCGCGGGAGCGGCGGCTCCACCTGCTGCAACTCGCGGTGCTGCTCCTCGCCACCATCGGCGCCGCGGTCGCCCTGTCGATCCTGGGTCGGGGCATCGTGTCCGCCGACAACCGCCGCCAGGTCGGCGCCGACCACCTCGCCGCGCTCGTCGCCGTGCGGGACCGCATGCGCGCCGCCGACACCGCGTTCTGGGAGGACCGGGCGCGCGGCGGCGCCGGAGCCCCCGCGGGCGTGCGGGCCCTGGCCCGCCTCGCCCCGGATCTCCTGCGGGGCCTCAAGGCCCGGGACCCCGACCTGACCGGCGCGGAGGCCCGGGCCGCGGACCGCGCGATCGCGGCCGCCGAGGCGCTCGTGCCGCTCGCCGGTATCCCGACAACGCCCCCCGGGAGCATCCGTGACCTGGAGGCGCTGCGCAGCGCCCAGCCGCACCGGCGGGAGCTTCTGCGCTCCGTCGACCGGTGGGCGACCTTGCAGCAGGCCCTCGTCGACCGGGCCGCCCGCGACGGGCACGACATGGCGAGCCGCCTGTCGCTCGTGCTCATCGTGATCCTCACGGGCCTCGCGTCGGCGGCGTCCGTGGCGTGGTTCCTCATCGACCGGCTGCGCCGCCGCGTCGTGCTGTCGGTGGCGCGCCAGGCGGAGGAGCGCGGCGCGATCATCGGCGCGATGCAGGACGGGCTCGTCGCCGTCGGCCCCGACGGGCGGATCCTCGAGGTGAACGAGCGCTTCTGCGAGCTCACCGGCCTGACGCGCGACACGCTGGTGGGGTCGCGCGCGCCCCGGCCGTACTGGCCGGAGCGGGACGCCGACACCCTCGCCTCCCTCGAGGGGCGCCACCTCGCCGGGGAGGCGGGCGACAGCGACATCGAGCTTCGCCGCGCCGACGGGGCACTGGTCCCCGTCACCTACTCCGCCGCGCCCCTCGTCGACCACCGCGGGCGGCCCGGCGGCTACGTCGCGACGGTGAAGGACGCGACGGAGCGGCGTACCGCGCAGCACGAGCAGCGCCGCAGGGCGGCGGAGCAGGCCGCCCTCGGCCGGGTCGCGACCGCCGCCGCGTCCCTCCGCGGATCCAGCCTGGACGGCCTGTTCGCCCTGGTGGCGGAGGAGGTCGCGCGGCTGTTCGGGGTCGAGGGGGGGAGGGTGGCGCGGTTCGACGGAGCGGACGTCGCGATCGTCGGGTCCTGGAGCGACGGCCGCGGCGCCGCCGCCGGCCCGTCCCGCGGCCCGTCCCCCCTCGACGCGGGCGCCGCGATCGCCGCGGTGCACCGCAGCGGGCGGCCGGCCCGCGCCGACGGCGGCTCCCCCCGCGCGGCGCACAGCTCGATCGCCGCGCCGATCCGCACGGGGACCGGGGTGTGGGGCGCGGTGTCCGCCGTCACGGCGGGCCCCGCCGCGTTCCCGCCCGGCGCGGAGGAGCACCTGGCGCGCTTCGCCGAGCTCGTCGGACTGTCCGTGTCGAACGCGGAGGGGCGGGCGCGGCTCGCCGCCCAGGCCACCACCGACCCCCTGACGGGGCTCGCGAACCACCGGGAGTTCCACGAGCGGCTCGCGGAGGAGGTCGCGCGGGCCCGGCGGCACGGCCGCGACCTCTCCCTCATCCTGCTGGACATCGACAACTTCAAGGCGACGAACGACGCGCACGGCCACCAGGTCGGCGACGCCGTGATCGCGGAGGTCGGCCGCCGGCTCGCCGGCGGGACCCGGCCGGGGGAGCTCGCGGCGCGCATCGGGGGGGAGGAGTTCGCCGTGATCCTCCCCGAGATCGCCGGGCTCCACGCATGGACCGCCGCCGACCGGGTGCGTCGCACCGTGTGCTCCAGGCCGTTCCCGGCGATCGGGGCGCTCACCCTGTCCGCCGGCGTGTGCGACCTGGACCGGGCGGACAGCGCGGAGGAGCTCTTCCGCCTCGCCGACGGCGCCCTCTACTGGGCGAAGGCGAACGGGCGGGACACCGCGTTCCTCTACTCCCCGGAGGTGGTGCGGGAGCTGTCCGCCGCGGAGCGGGCCGAGCGCCTGGAACGCGTCCAGGCCCTCGCCGGGTTGCGCGGCCTCGCGCGCGCCGTCGACGCTAAGGACCCCTCCACGAAACGCCACTCGGAGCGGGTCGCCGACATCGCGGTGGCGGTGGCGCGGGAGCTCGGCTGGGACGACGAAAGGTGCCTGCTCCTGCGGGAGGCCGGCCTGCTGCACGACGTCGGGAAGATCGGCGTGCCGGACGCGGTGCTGTTCAAGCCCGCGCGGCTCACCGACGACGAGCTCGCCGCCGTGCGGCAGCACGCCGCCCTGGGCGCCGACATGGTCACCGACATCCTCGGGGCCGAGCAGGTCGCCTGGGTGCGTCACCACCACGAGCGTGTCGACGGCGGCGGGTACCCCGCGGGGCTCGCCGGCGACGCGATCCCCCTCGGCGCCCGCATCCTCGCCGTCGCCGAGTCGTGGGACGTCATGACGAGCGTCCGCGCGTACGCCCCCGCCCGCACGCGGGAGGAGGCCCGCGCGGAGCTCGCCAGCTGCGCCGGCGGGCAGTTCGACCCGCAGGTCGTCGCGGCGATGGACCGGCTGCTGGACCGCGGGGACCTGAGCGCGGCGGAACGCGCCGGCGCGGGCGAGGCGGCCGCCCCCGCCTGAGCGATCCGGCGCCACGGCCGGGCGGGTCGGGTGCGCCGCATGGGCATCATTGCCCGGTGCCGCCCGTCCCGTCCGTCCTGCGCGTGCGCGCCTTCCGCCAGGTGTGGCTCGCGGGCCTCGCCTCGAACGCCGGCTCGTGGCTGCAGATCGTCGCCGCAGGCTGGCTCGTGTTGAGGATGACCGGGAGCCCCGCCGCGGTCGGGGCGCTCGCCCTCGTCGCCCGCGGCCCGTCGATCCTCCTTTCGGGGTGGGCGGGCGCCCTCGCCGACCGCCACGACCGGCGCGCCGTGGTGGCGTGGACGTTCGTCGTGCAGGCCGCCGCCGCGGCGGGCCTCGCCGCACTGCAGCTCGCCGGCTCCGCCGGGGTCGCCGCCATCTACGCGTTCACGTTCGCCGGCGGGGCGGGCTTCGCCCTGGGCCTGCCCGCGATGCTCGCGCTCATCCCGTCCCTCGTCGCGCCCGACCGCCTGCCCCAGGCGGTGTCGCTGAACGCCGCGGGCATCAAACTCGCCCGCGCCGTCGGGCCCCCCGTCGGCGGCGTGGT
>JBFLWO010000137.1:0-6057 GCA_040757755.1 Actinomycetota bacterium | reverse complement strand
AGCCCGCCGCCTGTCGACGCCTGGCGCAGACGAGTCCCCGGGAGGCCCAGACATGCCACGCAGCACACGCACCCGAGTCACCCTCGCATTGGGTGGCGCGGCCGCACTCGCCGTCGCCGCCGCCGCCGTCGGCGTCGCGACGTCCGGCGCCGCCGCGCCCCTGGCCACCCTCGCCGCGGCCGCCGTCGCCCTCATCGCGGCCGCCTGGTGGACGGCCGGCCGCACCGGCTCCACCCACCTCCAGGCGCTCACCGTCGCGATGGAGCGCGCCGCCGACGGCGACCTCACCGTCGCCACCCGCATCCGGCGCGGCGACGACGTCGGCCGCGCCGCCACCGCATTCGACCGGATGCTCGGCGAGGTCGGCTCCAGCGTCCGCCGCGTGTCCGCCAGCGCCCAGTCCCTCACCCGCATGGCCGACGAGCTCAGCGTCAGCGCCAACGGCGCCGACCAGGCCGTCGAGGAGATCGCCGCCACCACCGACGCCGTCGCCCGCGGCTCCACCGACCAGGCGGAGGCCGCGCAGGAAGCCGCCTTCAAGGTCGGGGAGCTCGCCGCCGGCATCACCCGCGTCGCCGAGGCCAGCCACCAGGCCGCCGACCGCGCCCAGGACGCCGGCGCCCGGGCACGCGACGGGGCGCAGCGCCTCACGGAGGCCCGCGCCGCACTCGACGCGATCGCCACGCAAGTCGGCGCCGGAGCCGACGTCGTCGACGCCCTCGGCACCCGCAGCCGGGAGATCGGCCAGATCATCGAGACGATCGGCCAGATCGCCGCCCAGACGAACCTCCTCGCCCTCAACGCCGCCATCGAAGCCGCCCGCGCCGGGGAGCAGGGCCGCGGCTTCGCCGTCGTCGCCGAGGAGGTGCGCGAGCTCGCCGACCAGTCCCGCAGCGCCGCCGACTCCATCGGGGAGATCATCCGCGAGGTCCAGGCGCAGGCCGTGCGCGCAGTCGACGCCATGGAGGCCGGTCGGGCCGAGGTCGCCCGCGGCTCCGAGCGGATGGGCGCCGTCGAGGAGGCGTTCGGCGCGATCCAGGAGCAGGTCACCGTCGTCGCCCACGAGATCGAGGAGGTCGCCGCCGCGGCGCACGCCATGGCGTCCGACACCAACGAGATCGACCAGTGCATCGGGTCCGTCGCCGCCGTCACCCAGCAGCACGCCGCCGCCGCGCAGGAGATGGCGGCCTCCACCCAGCAGACCGCCGGCGCCGTGCAGGGCGTCGCCACCGCCACCCGCACCCTGCAGGAGGCGGCCGACGAGCTGCGCGAGGTCGTCGGCAGGTTCCACATCCTCGACTTCTCCGAGGCGAAGTCCCGGCACCTCGCGTGGTTCGGCCGCCTCGAGGCGTACCTCGCCGGGTCCGGCGAGACCCTCGACCCCGCCCAGGCGGGAGACCACCACGCCTGCGCCCTCGGCAAGTGGATCGACGGCGGCGCCGCCGGCCAGTACGAGCACCTCGACGTGATGCGGCGCGTCGTCGCCGAGCACGAGCGCTTCCACGCGGTCGTGCGGGGCGTCGTCGAGGCGGTTCAGGCCGGGCGCGACTCCCAGGCGCGGACGGCGCTCCCCGAGGTGAAGGCCCTCAGCGAGAGCATCGTCGCCGGGCTCACCGCCCTGGAGGCGGGCGCCGACCGGTAGCGGCGCCCGGCGTCACGGGCCGGTGCAGGTGCCGATCCGCTGGAACGCCTCGCTGCCGCGACGCCCGTACACGTCGCACTCCATCCCGGCGGCCGGGGGCGGGAACAGACGCACCCGGCCGCTGCGCGCCTGGCCCGCCGCGACGGGGCTGCCGAAGGAGCACGACAGGAAGCCGTTCGGTGTCCCGTCGATGCTGCCGATCGTGCACGTCGCCCCCGGAGGCTCCAGGAACGCCGTGACGGTGCGGCCCGGCACGCCGATGCCGAAGCCGTCCGTCGGCTGCGAGAACGAGCAGCCGAAGTCCACCTCGCTCGGGTCGAACAGGGAGAGGCCGCACGACCCCGTGTACGCGACCGGCGCGGCCGGCGGCGGCGGGGGCGGCGGCGTCACCTCGGGGCGGTGCGTGTAGTCGCCGACGACCGTCTCGGTGATCCCCTGGATCACGGCGAAGTTGTTGCGCCGCGAATCGGTGTGGGCGGCGACGAGGCCCTTCGCCAGGTCGTCGCCGGTGCGGGCGCGGTCCGCCTCGGACGACGCCCACGACGCCAGGCCCAGCGCCAGGGAGCTCGTGAAGGTGCTCGCCTGCTTCGGGTTCGACGTGGTGTTCGTGACCGTGCCCTTCCCGTTCGTGATCACCGCGTTGCGCTGCGACGCGACCTGGTACCTGCCGGGCGCCATGTACCCGAACGCCATCTGGTCCGCGCGCGCCGCGGCCAGCACCACCCGCAGGTTCGCGACGTCCTTCAACTCCGTCCAGCGCCCCGCGAAGCACGCGTCCACCACCAGCTTGAACGTCACGTCCGTGTGCTTGCCCATGATGCGCCGCACCACCTCGGAGTCGAGCATCTCCGTGTCCACCCGCAGCCGCCCGTTGGCCATCGCGGTGTGGAACTTGAGCGCCACCTGGGCGTTGCGGCTCTCCGGGATCGTGCCGCCCTTCGGGTGCGGGAAGCTCGACCCCGTCGCGGGGAAGCCGTGGCCGCTGACCCAGATCACCACGTCCCGGCACCCGGGGGTCCCCTTCTTCAGCTCCCCGATCGCCGCGTCGAGGCCCGCGGCGTCGGCGGCGTCCCTCTTCCGCAGCTTCAGCATCTTCGCGATCTGGTCGATCGCGGCGAAGTCGTTCGCGAACTCGACGCGGTCCCCCACCGTGACGATGCAGTCGCGCGACAGGTCCGGCGGCCCCGTGATGCCCGTCGCGACCCGCAGCGGCGTCAGGGTCACCCCCGCCGCGCGCTCCTTCCCACGGGCGCCGCCCGGCAGGCGGTCGCCCCGGGAAAGCACCCGGTCGCGCGCCGCCTCGTACGCGGCGGGCCCGTCCAGGAACCGTGGCCGCTTGCCGTTCACCAGCGGCCACCAGGTCATGGGAAGGCGCGTGATGACCCGGCCGGTCGCGTCGTCCACCAGGATCAGCAGGCTCGGGTGCTGGAACCGCGCGTGGGGTGCGAGATCCGCCCAGTACAGCCACCGCCGGCCGATGAGCCGCCCCTGCGCCACGTCCGTGGAGGCGACGACCGACAGGCCGGTGCGGCGCACCGTCGTCCCCCGCGCCCGCGGCCCCGGGCCGCCCTCCGCGACGAGGGTCCCGACCGGAAGCGGCGCGGGGTGGCGGAACAGCACGAGCGGGCCGCGCTCCCCCGCGACGACCCCCGCGGCGACACGGTCCGCCTGGGCGCGCGTGATCCCCAGCGCGGGCGCCGCCGCCACCAGCATCGCGACCGCAGCGACGAGAGCGGCGACGAGCGAGGCGGAGCGGCGGGCGGGCATCGCGGGCGCACGCTACCCGCCGGGGTCGGACGTCACGGTCGAGGCCGCCGGGAGGGGGGCGGCCCGGGTCACGCCCCGCCCACCGGTGCCGCTTGGCAGACTGCCCGCGACGGGGACGCCTGATCGGGGAGGGTGATGGCCGGCACCGTTCTGCGGGACCACGTCGGCGGCGCACCGCGCGTCACGGCGATGGAGCTCTTCTTCGACCTCGTCTACGTGTTCGCGGTGACCCAGCTGTCGCACGGGCTCCTCGACCACCAGACCGCCCGCGGCGCGGTCGAGACCCTCGTGCTGTTCCTCGCCGTGTGGTGGGCGTGGAACTACACGGCATGGGCGACGAACTGGGTGGACCCGGACCGCGCCCCGGTGCGGGCGCTCCTCATCGCCCTCATGCTGCTCAGCCTCGTCATGTCCGCCGCCATCCCGGAGGCGTTCTCGGGGGACGCGCTGCCGTTCGCCGCCGCCTACGTCGCGATCCAGGTGACCCGCGGGGCGTTCATGGTCGCCGCCTTCCGCGGCACCCGGATGGGGCGCAACTACGCGCAGCTCACCGCCTGGTCGGCGATCGCCGGCGCCGGATGGCTGGCGGGGGCGGCGGTCGAGGGCGACGCCCGCCTCGCCCTGTGGGCGGTCGCCCTCGCCGTCGACGTCGCCGCGCCCCTCCACGGGTTCGCCCTGCCCGGTGTGGGACGCACCCCCATGGCCGACTGGACCCTCGCCGGCCCCCACCTCGCGGAGCGCTGCCAGCTCGTCGTGATCATCGCGCTCGGCGAGTCGATCCTCGTCACCGGCCAGGTCTTCTCCGATCTGCCGCACGCGGCCGGCACCGTCGCCGCGTTCGTCGTCGCGTTCGTCGGCAGCGCCGCCCTGTGGTGGGTGTACTTCGCCCGCCACGCGGAGGAGGGCGCCCGCCGCATCGGCGCGTCCGCCGACCCCGCCCGCATGGGGCGCGCCGGCTACGCGTACGCGCACGCCGTGATGATCGCGGGCATCATCGTCGTCGCCGTCGGCGACGAGGAGGTCATCGCCCACCCCTCCGGCGACGTGCACGCCGCCACGGCGTGGTTCGTGCTCGGCGGGCCCGCCCTCTACCTGGCCGGGAACGCCCTGTTCCTTCGTGCCCTCACCGGCCGCCTGCCGGGGTCGCGCGTCGCGGCGATCGCCCTCCTCGCGGCGCGCGCCGCCCTCGCTCCGGCCGTCAGCCCCCTCGCCCTGATCTGCGCCGCGACGGCGGTGCTCGTCGCCCTCGCCGGCCGCGACGCCGCCGTCCGCCTCGCGCGCGCACCCGCCCCGCCTGTCGCCGGGTAGAGCCGCCCCGGGGATCGGGGACGGTCATCCACCCTACGCCGCGCTGCGCCGCCCCCCGGGGCCGGGAGCGGCTGCTACGGTCGACGGGCATGTCCCCCGCCGCCTCACGACCGCGGCTTGCGAGCCGCGTCCTCACGCGCCTGCTCTACCGGGCGGACGGCAGCCTGAGCGGCGTCAAGGTCACGGCGATCGCCGCGGCGGCGGTGATCCTCTTCACGGCGATCTCCATTCCCGTGATCCTCGCGATCGGGGTCGACTCCACCACCGGCATCGCCATGTGGGTCGTGGTGCTCCTCGTCACCGTCAAGCTCCCGGCCCTCGGGATCTTCTGGTGGATGCTCAGCCGCCACGTCGAGACCCCCGGCCAGGAGGCCCTCACCTCCCGCGAGATCCAGGCCCTCATCGAGCGCCTCGACGGGGAGGCGCTGCGGGCCAGCCGCCGGCCGGACGCCGCCGACGAGCTGCGGCGGCTGCTCGGCGACGCCTGGTACGTCGCCGACCGCGCGGCCGACGCGGACAAGGCGAGCGCCGTCGCCTGCGCCCTGCGCATCCAGGAGCTCGCCGCCCGCGGCGGCCGGGTCGGCTACAGCTAACGGGCCTCCCCCGGCTCCGTCAGGGGGTCCGCGCGGGGTCCCGGCGCAGGGCGGCCGGAAGGAAGCGCGCCCCCGCGGCACCGGCGCCGGCGGCGTCGTCCGGGTTCACCAGGGCGCACACCCGCAGAGACAGGCAGCCGCACCCGATGCAGGATGTGAGCCCGTCGCGCAGCGCCACGAGCGCCGCGATCCGCTCGTCGAGGCGCGCCCGCCACCGGCGTGACAACCGCTCCCAGTCCGCCTTCGTCGGGTTGCGACCGTCCGGCAGCGCGGCGAGCGCCTCCCGGATCTCGTCGAGCGACGCCCCGACGTTCTGCGCCGCCCGGATGAACGCGAGGCGCCGCAGCACCCCGCGCGGGAAGCACCGCCGCCCGCCGGCGGAGCGCACCGCCGTGACCAGCCCCTCCTGCTCGTAGTAGCGCAGCGCCGACGCCGCCACGCCCGCCCTGCGGGCGACCTCGCCGATGGGAATCAGGTCGGATCCGTCCACGGTCTCCCCACAGGTCAAGTTCACGTGAGCTGCGACGGTAGCGCGCCGCCATCCGGGACCGCCGGAACACGTGGAAGAAATGAGATTTCTCTACGTTCCTGTCAAGGCGGGGGCGGGGGCGTCCGACAGACCATCTGTATGCGCAGGGATCGCCCCTGCGCTCGGGTCATCGTCATGGAGGACGTCCCCTATGCCCCACCTGCCTCTCAGGTCCCTCACCGCCGCGGCCGCGGCCGTCGCCATGCTCACCGGCGCCG
>JBFLWO010000136.1:0-6060 GCA_040757755.1 Actinomycetota bacterium | reverse complement strand
CCGCCGCGCGGTATCGCCAGCGGGGCACGCCGCCCTCGCCCGGCGCCGCCATGATCCGCGACGCCCTGACCGGCACGCCGCCGGGTCTGCGGCAGAGGAACGGGAAGGCCGCCCCGCTCGCGATCCCCGCGGGGCTCGCGGCGCAGGTCACCGCGGCGTACCCGAAGGCCGAGTCGACGCTCGCCGCCGAGGTGCGCGCCGCCCAGGAGCAGAAGTCCCTCGCCCGGTCCCATGCGGTCACGGTGACCGACACGGCACTCACGCAGAACGCCAACGGGTCCGTGACCGGCAAGATCGGATTGACCGCGACGGGAGGCGGGAGCACCCTCGATGCCGCCGTCTCGTTGACGGGGCATCCCGACACGGGAGCCCTGGACGTCGGCGTCGACGTCACCTCCACCAACGCGTCCGGCGACCGGGTCACGAAGGGCCTCGCCGTCCGTGACCTCCTCGGGGGCAAGACCCCCAAGTGCCCGACGAGCGGCGGGTCGCTGCAGGTCACGGGCGGCGTCGACGCCACGGAGCGCTCCGAGGAGCGCTACGGCGGGAAGCGCGTCAACCTCGGCACCGTCCGCGAGGCGACGACCCCGGTCGTCAAGTCCAGTGCTCGGGCCGGCATCGGCGCCGACGGGCGCCTGCAGCCCATCGCCTTCACGGTGAGCGCCAGCCTCGACTACTCCCGCACCGCCCAGGGGCTCGCGTTCTTCTCGTCCCGCACACGGGTCGTCGCCACGGGGACGATGACCGGAACCGTCGACCCCGTGACGGGTCAGGTCTCGGGAGCCACGGTCACGTCCAGCGTGAGGTCCTCGGGCTTCGACGGGAAGGACGCCGCCGCCGCGGAGGCGACGTACCGCGCCGCGCTCGAGAAGATGATGGGTGAGGAGGTCGGGCGCCTGCGCAAGAAGCTCGTCGACGCGGCGAAGAGCTGCGGCGATCGCTACGAGGTGACCCTGGCGCTCCAGAGCAGCGCCGACTTCGCCACCCACTCCTCCACGGGCGGCATGAACGCGACGCTCGTCGCCGCCCGCAGCGCCACGCCCACCGCCGGTTCGGCGGCCACGTTCACCGCGACCGGCCCGCTCGGGTACGAGGGCATCACCTTCGCATCGAAGATCCCGGAATGCACGTACGGGAGCACGGTGAACGTGGCGTCGACCTGGACGGCGACGGTGGAGCGGACCCCGGCGGATCGCCTGAAGGTGACCTGGGAGACGAGCGGCACCGGCCCGTCCTCCACGGCGACCGTCACCTGCGTCGACCCGGGCCCGCCCCGGACGACCTCCTCGGTTCCGGGACAGCCGGGCGTCTCCCTGGTGCAGCCCACCCCCATGACGTTCGAGCTGCCGCTCGACGGCGGGCAGCAGGCCATCGGAGGCGGCTTCCAGAGCGGAGGGGACGGATTCACGCACACCGGCACCATGACGGTGACCCGCCGCACCGGTTAGGGCCCCGGGGGTCCCAGCCTGCGTGCGCGGCGGGGCCACGCGGGCTCGCCCCACGGAGCGGGTGCCCGAGCGGGGCCGGGGGGGCAGAAGAGCCCGCGGGGAGGGGAGGCCGAATCGCGCGGCGGGAATCGTGGATGCGCGCCTGGGCAGCCCCCCGCCGCGAGAACCGCCGCCCTTCTCGGCCGCCTCGATTACGGCTCGATCGTGAGGCGCTCCCCGTGTGCGAGGCGGTACTCGATGCGCTCGATCACACCGCCCCTTCGCCACGCCTCCGCGACGACGGTGCCGCCGGCCGCGACCATCCGCAGGACCTCGCCGCCGGGCCCCGGCGCGCGACGACCACGCGCCCGCCCGGCGGGACGGCGCCGCGGGGAATGCCACCGACGCCGCCGGCGGGGAACCCCTGCACGGTGTCCGGCGCCGGTGGTCGCCCGTCGTCGCCAGGCGGTGAGCAGCCGGCGAGGAGCCCCAGGAGCCCTGCGGCCACGCCGGCGACGCCTCCCCCGGTGACCCACCGCGCGGCGATACGACGCCCGGCGCCGGGCCCGCTTATCGGCGGCGGCGGCCTCATGACGGAAGAGCCGCGCCGACCCCGCCTTCGTCGAGGTACGGCGTCAGGGAGGCGGCGAGGTCGAGGAGGTCATCAAGTGGCGCGCCCCCGCTGAGGCGCGCATCGGTTCCGTGCAGCTCGACGCGGACCCGTGGCGGCGTCGAGCGCGTGACCATCATCTGCCGCCCGCCACGCTCGACGACCTCCTCGACGATGTCCCCCGGCGGGGTGGCCCCGACCGCCGACTCGATGATCATCACGCCCGTTCCCGATGCCGCGAGGTACAAGAGGGTGACCTGCGGCGTCAGCGACGGGTGGTCGATGTTCTGCAACACCTGAGCGAGCGTGAGCCCGCGCGGCGGGGGCTGCGGGACGAGAAGCCGGAACGGGGCTGAATTGGCCGCCTGGTCCAGGGGGACGTCCCGGGTCGGGTGCCGCGGCATGGGCGGCGGGGCGGCCCGACGCACCCCAGGGGGAGGCACCAGCACGAAGCGCTCCTCGTCGATGACCTCGTCGAATCGAATCGACGTCACCTCGATGACCGCGAACTCCTCACCGTCGATGAACGACGCGACGCGCAGAAGCACACCGGTTGCGCGGTCGACGAGGAGCTCGTGCTCGTCCGCGCCCCACGGCAGATGGCCCTCGGCGAGGGGAGGGTCGACGTCCCGCGGCCGGGCCTCGACGCGAAGAGCCGGCCGCCCCGCCTGGATCGCCTCACCCGTGACCCGCAGATCCAGGACGGGGAGGATGACTGCCGGATCGAGCAGGTGGGCCAGGTGCGGGTTCGGCGGGCTGGACGCTCCCGGCGTGTCGTCGCTGGAGTGAAGCTCGTCACCGGCGAGGAACCAGAAACGCGGGCCATCCACGACGCGCACCATCGCGCCACCGCCGCCGCCCAGGTCCTCCTGCTCCTCCCGGAGCCGTTCGGGCTTCACCCACCACACCCGCGTCACGGACGAGGAGGTGGCAGGCTGCTCCCCTGCCCCCGCCCGCAGCAGTGCGGTGAAGGCGCCGGACGCCCGGGCGGCGTGCTGCGCGAGGGCTCGCCGCGCGCGCTCCCCGTGGACCCACGTGCGGGCCTCCAGCGTGACGGCGCGGAATCGGTTCCGTGCGCCATGCATCAGCACGAGCGCCTCGCCGAGGTCGGCCATGGGAGTCAGCGTGCCCGTGCCGGCAGACACCCGTCAAGGCACACCGGGCCACGGGCGGAGCCGCCGGGCGGCGGCCACCGTGGCGCAGGATGACGCGACGCGGTCGTGAGGGAACCCCTGCCGGTCCTACCCCTCCGCCCTCAGCCTGACCTGCCACTCGTCGACCGCCTCCCGCAGCGCCCGATGCGCTTCGAGGTCGCGACGACCGACTACCCGCCGACGACGCTTCGCCGGCGGGGACGGCCGCCGCTCGGCGACGGGCCCTCCGAGGTCGTCCCCGTACGCTCGACCCGGCCCTGCGCGCGGCGGTCGACGAACGCGCCGCCCGCGACCGGACCACCGTCAGCGAGGCCATCCGGGAAGCGCTGCGTCGATACTTCGCCGCCGCCTGAGCACGGGCCGCATCACGAAACAACCCCGCTCGCACGGGGCTTCGGGAGACCCGACGCGGGGACTCGCACCCCGGACCCCATCGTTACGAGTGCCGGGGTGAACCGACGGAAAGCCCTGCTGATGGGGTGGTCTGGACCGCCCCGGGTCTGATCTGATGGAGGCTCGGGGGTTGGTTCTTGCCGACGGTGGTTCGGGTGGCGGCGGGTGGGGTTCCCCTCCTCATGTGAGAAGGGGTTCCTTCTTCTCGTGTGCCGGGACCCCCGCGGTAGCGGTGGCGTCGAGGCAGCCCGGGCCCAGGAGCAGCCGGCTGTGGCGGGCGTGGTGGCGACTCTCGCGGACGGGCAGAATACTCCTCGAGGGCTTGGAGTCGGTTGACGCGGAACTCGAGGCCCTACGCGACTTCGATCCGGTCCTGCTCAACGCATCATTGCACTCAGGCGAGAGCTGACAGCCCGCCGCCCTGTCGGCGCGTGCGAATCCAAGGAGCCACCGAAGTGTCGGACAACCTGCAGCACCAGATCAACACCCACAGGCGCCGCGTGGATGTCGAGTACTCGGACTTCAGCATCCGGGAGTTGATCGCCATGGTCGAGCGACGGGAACTGCACGCTGCTCCGATCTACCAGAGGAAGTTCCGCTGGGACGAGGTTGCCGAGTCGCGACTCGTTGAGTCGATCCTTCTCGGGCTGCCGGTGCCGAGCATCTTTGTCGCAACCAATGAGGACTACACCTGGGAGATCGTCGACGGCCTGCAGCGTCTTTCGACCCTCATTCACTTTGTGAGCGAGGACCATGACCTGCTGACCATGATCGGGAAGACCACGCCGCTGAAAATCAAGGGCCTAGAGGGCCTCTCTGAGATGAACGGCAAGCGGTTCGCCGATCTCAATCGGGAGCTCCAGCTCTACTTCGGGAGGCGGGCGCTTCGCGTAACGGCGCTCTCCGACAAGAGTGACAAGAATGTCAGGTTCGACCTCTTTGAGCGGCTGAACCGTGGGGCCGTCGCCCTTACGGCCCAGGAGGTTCGCTCGTGCGTGCACCAGGGACTCTTCAACAACCTGCTCGAACAGCTAGCCAGCGACGAGCGGACGCGTCGCCTGATCAAGCTGCAGTCGTCCCATGAGAACGACGGGACTCGGGAAGAGCTCGCCCTGAAGTTCTTCGCCTACCTTCACAACCGAGGGGCCTTTCGCGGGAAGGTGACCGAGTTCCTGAATGACTTCATGGCAGACGGTGCGCCCCAACTGGATCCGCAGGCATCTGAGGATCTCTTCTTCGCGGCCGTCGAACACGCGCTGCGTGCCACCGGAGGGGGGCCCCTCTTGCGCCCGCGCGTGGCCGTGACACCCCAGAACCAGTTGGAAGCCGTACTTGTTGGAATCGCTGAGGTGATCCGAGGCGGAAAAGAACCTCGCGTGCCTTCTCCCGGGTGGCAGGAGGATCCGGAGTTGGTGGCGGGGAGCACCGGTGCAACGAACACCGCAAACAAGCTTCGGCAGCGCGTCGACCGAGCCGTTGCCCTCTTCAGTCCCGAGGGTGACGACGCCTAGCCTGCGCACGGGGGGTTGGGGATGCTCAACACAGTCGAAAGCATGTGCAAACGGCTAGACGACTGTCGGCTCCTCGTCGATGCGTCAAGCGGGGTGGTAGCCTCAGCGACGCGGGATGACCGCGTCAAGCTCGCCTTGCGGGCCTCAACCTTCGTGCTTGCCGCTGCAGCGATTGAGGAGTTCTTCAGAGGGTTCGTGAGGGAACTCGCCGAGACTGTGACGCTGAGCTCGATGACCCTCGCGGACGTGGCGACGCCTATCCATGCCGTCCATCTCGCAAAGGCTTTTCGGGCTCTTCAGGATCTCCGGGACCCGGAGAAGCTTTGGCCCGTAAGGGTCCAAGTGGTCTCGTCGCACCTTGACGCCACCCGATGCGCCTTGGACATCCAGGAAGACGAGCTTTGGCTCAAGGGAGCCACCACCCGCCCGCAGCACGTCCACACGGTCTGGATGCTCTTCTGCCTCTCCGGGCAGCCGTTCAGCGCTCTGCGTCAGGAAGTCGCGATGCGGGCTATCGCCGATCGGCGAAACGGGATCGCTCACGGGGAACTCGATCCCATGGCTCTCGCAACGGACTCAGAGGCTCGGCCAGAGATCCTTAAGGACCGGTTGCGAGCGATCGAGGATTGGGCCTTCCATTGCTGGGAGAGCCTTCAGGACTATCGGAGCGCAAAGCCGTTCGCCGCGTAACGGGGCCCGCTGCGGTTTCACGGCGGTTCCTGGAGCCGTGCGGAAGGAGACTCTCGTGGCGGAACCCGCCGCGAGGAGAAACTGGGCGGATCCGCATAGCGCTCGGATCAAGGCGATCGGGGAAGCCGACGCGGGGACTCGAACCCCGGACCCCATCATTACGAGTGATGTGCTCTACCAGCTGAGCTACGTCGGCAGGCCGCGCCGCTGAGCGGCGGGCGCCGGGAAGGATAGCGCCTCGCGGCCGCCCCGACCCGAGGCGCGGGGCGCCGGGC
>JBFLWO010000135.1:0-6123 GCA_040757755.1 Actinomycetota bacterium | reverse complement strand
CCACGAGCATCGAGGAACTCGACTGCATCGCGGGGTCTCGTGCTCACGGCATCGGGGCCGTCCGCAAGCGAACATCGGCGGCGGAGGGGGCCATCGGGTCGTCTCGCGACTTGTAGAGGTGAGGGCGGCGCGCGGCGCCGCCCCTCCTCGCAAGCATCGCGAGTGGGAGGGACGCCGAGTTGGCCCAGCACATACCCCGCCGGATCGTTCGCAGGGCGGTGCCTTTCGCGGCGATTGTCTGGCTGAGCGGCGCGGTCAGCGGCGAGGCGCTCGGCGCCCCGGTCAGCGCGACGCCTGACGGGAAGGCGCTCCCCGGACAGGACCGGCTCCAGCAGCTCCTGAACGGGCTTTACGCCTGGGCCCTCATCTTGTGCCTCGCCGCTTTGGTGGTCGCGGCGGTCGTCTGGGCGTGGGGGAGCCACTCGCATCACCAGGGTGCGTCGTACGCCGGGCGTCGCGGTGTGCTGATCGCCGCGCTCACGGCGCTCATCATCGGCGCCGGCCCGATGCTCGTGAACTTCTTCTACCTGCTGGGGCGGGGATGAAGGCGCGCATTCGTTTCGCGGTCGGCGCCATCCTCGCCATCGGGGCGTTCCTCGCTGGGGCCTTCGTTGGCTCCAGCGGACGGGATCCGCAAGCATCCGGGCCCGCGGCGGTCGCGCCGGCGGCCTCGATGTCGGCCGCCCGCCGTGAGAGCCGGCGCACAGCTGTTCACTTCGCCACGCGTGCGGCCGTCGCGCTCGTCCGTCCGGAGTTCCTCCGCGAGCCGACGCGGCAGGCGGCGGTGATCGGCCGTCTCGCGCTTCCGGAGCGGCGCGCGGAGTTCACCAAGCGGGCGGAGCAGAGCTACGCCTACCTGGCCGGCAGGCTCGGCGTCGGGGCCGGTGCGGTTCCGGTGACCTTGCGCACGATCCCACTGGGGTGGCGGATCGACGCGTACGGCGGGCACACCGCCGAGGTCGCGCTGTGGCGGCTTCTCGTCATCGCCACGCCGACGAGCCCGCGCTCGGAGGCGATGGCGACGACGCTTCGCATGGCCCTTCGGTTTCGGGGCGGGCGGTGGTGGATCGACCGCCTCATCGACGACCGCCCCGGCCCGACGCCCGACATCTCGTCCCTCGCCACGGCGCCTCCCGAGTTCGTCGCGCAGGTCGAGTCGCTGCGCCCGTACCGCTCGTTCGTGCCATGACGGTCGCTCGGCGTCTCACCCGCTCGACCGCCGTCGCGCTCGCCGTCGCGCTGCTCGCTATCGCGATGCTTATCCGCCCGGCGCAGGCCGAGGCGCTGCCGAACCCGTGCGACTGGGCGGTCATCAGCGCCGGATGCCAGGTCGTCGGCGCGGCGGGCGAGGTCGTCGGCGAGGCCATTGGGGGTATCGCCGGCGCGGCGGGACGCGGCGTCCTCGGGGAGCTCACCGGCTGGGTCGCGGACGGCGCCACGTGGCTCGTGTCCTCGATCGCGCAGGGCCTCGACCACTCGACGCGCGTCGACCTCGACGCCGATTGGTTCACGCGGCACTACCGGGCGATGTTCGCCGCGGGTGGGCTTCTGCTTCTTCCCTTCCTCCTCCTGGCGTGCCTGCAGACGCTGCTTCGCCAGGACTGGACGCTCCTCATGCGGGCGGTCTTCCTCTACCTTCCCGGCGCGATGCTCGCGACGCTCGTCGCGGTCGCGGTCACGCAGGGGGCCCTGGCGGCGACCGACGCGATCAGCGCGGACCTCGCCCGCGGCGTCGCCCACAACGCGAGCGGTTTCGCGGATCGCGTCTCGACGAGCCTCGGCGGCGGCGTGATGCCGCTCTTCGTCGGCTTCCTCATTGGCCTCGTGATGGCGCTCGCCGCGCTCTTCGTCTGGATCGAGCTGATCCTCCGCGCCGCGGGCGTCTACGTCGCCCTGGTGTTCCTGCCGTTCTTCCTCGCCGGGATGGTGTGGCCGTGGGCGCGCGCGTGGCCCCGCCGGCTCGCCGAGCTCCTGGGGGCGCTTGTCCTCATGAAGCTCGTCATCGTCACCATCCTCTCCCTCGGGCTCGGGGCACTTGCGGAGGGCGAGGGGGTGCAGCCGGTGCTCGTCGGCACCGCGATGTTCCTGCTCGCGGCGTTCAGCCCGTTCGTGCTTCTGTCGCTCATCCCCCTCGCCGGCGACGTCGCGTCCCATCAGCGCCAGGGGCGTCAGCAGCTTGCCGTCGCGACGGGCAGCGCCGTGGGCTGGCAGATGGCCCGGGCGAACCTCCTCCAGAGGGCCCGCGCGCTGCCGTCGACCGCGTCCGCATCACGATTCACGACCTCGGGGCGTGGGGGAGGCGGCGGACCGATCCCGCCGTCCACCGACCAGAGCCCACCTCCCGGGGGACCGGGAGTCACCGCGCCGACGCCGCCGCGTTCGGCCCCGCCCCCCGCAGCACCGCGGCCAAGCCGGAGGCCGGAGCGATGAGCGACGCGAGACGGCACGTGCGCTTCGGCTCCAGCGAGGCCGGAGGCTCGATCGGCGGGCTTCGGTGGAGCCAGGTGGCGATCACCGGTGCGGGCGCAGCCGCCATGCTCCTGTGCCTTCGGGCCGGAGGGCCGGCAGCCGCAGCCGCCGGCCTCGCCCTTGGCGCCGCCGCGCTGGCGGTGGCGTTCGTGCCCGTCGCCGGACGGCCGCTCGAGGCGTGGGCGATGACCGCCGTGGGCTGGGCGGTGCGACGCGGATCCGGAGCTCACCGCTTCGAGGCCACCGCGCCTGTCGCGGGACGACGCGGCGGGGGAGAGGCACTCCTGGACCTTCCTCCCTGCCTCGACGGCGTCCGCATCGACGCGATCCGGACGCCCGCCGGGCTTGTCGGCGCCGTGCGCGAGGGCGCCTGGCTCACGGCTGTCCTGGACGTCGAGGGCACGTCCTTCGCGCTTCTCGACCCGGAGGACAAGGACCGGCGCGTCGCGGCCTTCGGGCACGCGCTCTCCTCCTTCGCGCGTCCGGGAAGCCCCGTCCGGCGCATCCAGTGGATCGAGCGGAGCGCCCCGCAGCCGGTCGGTGAGCTCGCCAGGCACCTTCGCGACCAGGTGGCCCTGCCCGTCGATCACCGCTCCGTCCGGAGCTATCTCGACCTCGTCGACGGCGCCGGCCCCGACTCCCAGGACCACTCCTGCCTCGTCGCCCTCCAGGTCGACCCGCGACGCGGTGGGCGCGGAGCGGCGCGTGAAGGAAGGGGAGCCCTCCTGATGCGCGAGCTGAACGCGCTCTCGGATCGTCTTCTCGCCGCCGAGATCGGCGTGCGCGGCGCGCTCACGCCGCGCGCTCTCGCCCGTACGCTCCGCGAGGGCCTCGATCCCGACGGGCGCTGGGCGCTCGACGGGCCCGGCGGAGACGGCGACGGCGCGGACCCCGGGCGGTTCGGCCCGCTCGCCCTCGAGGAGGGGTGGGGCGTGTGCCGCACCGACTCGGCGTGGCACGCCTCCTACTGGATCAGCGAGTGGCCGCGGACCGACGTCGGCTGCGACTTCCTGCTGCCGCTCCTTCTCGGCACCGGCGCCGAGCGGGCGATCTCCGTCGTGATGGAGCCCCTCGATCCGTCGCGGGCGCTCCGGGCCGCGGAGAACGCTCGGACGAACCAGGAGGCCGACGAGGAGCTGCGGCTGCGCGCCGGGTTCATGGAGACGGCGCGACGGCGGCGCCGCAGGGAGGCCGCCCATCGGCGCGAGCAGGAGCTCGCCGACGGGCACGCCGCCTTCCGCTTCTCGGGCTACGTCACGGTGTCGGCGCGCGGGCTCGCGGAGCTCGACGCCTCCTGCGCCGCGGTCGAGCAGGCGGCGCGCCTCGCGCATCTCGAGCTTCGCCGCCTGTACGGCGAGCAGCAGGCCGCCCTCACCTACACGCTCCCGCTCTGCCGAGGCCTGCGATGAGGGTGACTCCCCGCCGGCCCGCCCACCTTGCGACCTCCGGCCAACTCGACGCGGCCTACCCGTTCATGGCCGAGCCGGGCCTCGGCGGGCGCGGCGTCTACGTCGGCCGTGACGTCTACCGCGGGTCGGCGTTCTGCTACGACCCGTGGGTCCTCTACGAGCGCGGGCTCCTCACCGGCCCCTCCGCGATCGTCTGCGGCCAGGTGGGGCGCGGGAAGTCGGCCCTCGTCAAGACCTACCTCGCCCGCCAGGCCGCCCTCGGCCGCCGCGCGGTCGTGATCGACCCGAAGGGCGAGTACGGGGCCCTGGCCGAGTGGTTCGGCGCCCGGCCGGTGAGGCTCGTGCCCGGCGGGCGGGTCCGGCTGAACCCTCTCGACTCCGTCGCCGGGCCGGAGTCGCGGCTCGCGCTCCTCGCCGCCGTCCTCGGCGCGGGCCTCGGCCGGTCGCTGCGCCCGGCGGAGCACACGGCCCTCGACCTGGCGCTGCGGGGTTCGTCCGGGGGCCGCCCACCGACCCTCGCGTCGGTCGCCTCGGCGCTTCTTCAGCCCGACGCGGAGGCGGCCCGCTCCGTCGCGATGACCCGACGCGACCTCACCGACGCGGGCCGCGACTGCGCCCTCGAGTTGCGGCGGCTCTGCGAGGGCGACCTCCGCGGGATGTTCGACGGCCGGACGAGCGGCGACGTCGACCTCGACGCGCCGGTCGTGGTCCTCGACCTGTCGGCGCTCCACGGCTCCCCGGCGCTCGGGATCCTCATGGTCTGCGTCGCCGCCTGGCTGGAGGGGGCGCTCCGGGGCGGCGACGGGACGAAGCGCATCGTCGTGATCGACGAGGGCTGGGCGGTCCTGTCGAACCCGGCCAGCGCCGCCTTCCTGCAGCGAAGCTGGAAGCTCGCGCGAAGCTACGGCGTCCAGAACGTCCTGGTCGTCCACCGCCTGTCCGATCTGACCGCCGCTGCCGACGAGGGCTCACGCGGGCGCGGCATCGCCGAGGGCCTTCTCGCCGACTCGGAGACCCGCATCATCCTGGGCCAGCCTCCGGGTGAGCTCGACGCCGCGCGGAGGCTCATCGGCCTCACCGGCGTCGAATGCGACCACGTCGCGTCCCTGCCGCGGGGCGTGGCGCTGTGGAAGGTCGGCGGGCGCAGCTATCTCGTCGAGCACCGGCTGTCGCCCGACGAGGTGGCGCTCGTCGACACCGACGCCGCGATGAGGGACTGACAGACGATGAGCGCCCGCAACGACCGTCCGCCGCTCGCCCTCTTCGTCGCCACGCCGGATGGCGGGCGGATCACCGTCGCTCGCCGCGATGGCGGCTACGTCGCCACCTCCGACGCGGGCATCGCGGTGGGACCTGACCTCGAGTGGGTGCTCGCGCACGCCGCCGACGTCCGGGAGTCCGACGCCTGGACGGAGGAGACCGCCCGCCGCGTGCGGGTTGCGCTGCACCACGCCCCCGCTCACACCCCGAGCCTTGGAGAGACGGTATGAGCGACATCAACCGCGTCGTCCTCACGGGCCGGCTGACCGCCGACCCCGAGCTTCGACCGACCTCGACCGACGAGAGGGTCGCGCGGCTCCGCGTCGCCGTGAACGGCCGGGCGCGCGACGAGGAGGGTGCCTGGACCGAGCGGCCCGCGTTCTTCGACGTCGTCGTCTTCGGCGTCGCCGCCGAGACCGCCGCGGCGTTCCTCCGCCGGGGGCGCCGGATCGGCGTGGACGGGCGGCTGGCGTGGCGGGAGTGGCGGGCGGAGGACGGCTCCCGCCGCCAGGCCATCGAGGTCATCGCGCGGGAGCTCTCGTTCCTCGACGCGGCGACGGGCGGGGAGAGGCCCGCGGCCGCATGAGCGGCCCGCGCGCATCGAGCCCACCGGCCGACGACCGGCTGGTCAACCTGGGGCTCGTCCTCCTCGGCGCTGTGGCCATCCTCGGGTTGCTCGTGTGGGCGGCGGGGGAGACCGGCGCCCTCATCGCCTCGGGGGAGCCGACCGGGGTCGGCGCGGCCGGCGCAGCGCGTGTCATCGCGGCGCTTCCCTCTCATATCGGCGACCCGGCGGGCGCATGGCCCGAGTCCGTTCGCGGCAGGCTTCCGGGCCCCTTTGGCTTCTGGGCGCTTCTCGCCGGCATGGTCGCCGCGGCGGCAGGTGGTGGGCTCGCCGTCGCCGCGGCGTGGAGGCGCCTCCACCGTGACCGCCAGGCGTGGCCGGCGCGCGCCGGGGCGCGCGGTCGTGAGGCGACCGGTCTGG
>JBFLWO010000134.1:0-6132 GCA_040757755.1 Actinomycetota bacterium | reverse complement strand
TACTCGTACCGCGTCGACTTCGTCCTCGGCGGAGGCGGGGTGATGCGCGTCACGCGTGCCGCCACGGTCCTCTCCCCGGAGGGCGTCGTCGCGATCGTGCGGCCCCCCGCAGCCATGTGGGACCCGGGGCGCTACCGCGTCACGTCACGGATCCGGGTCGGCGCCGACGACCCGCCCGGCCTGTACGGCATCCGCTACACGGTCGTCGCCCGCGGCGAGGACGGCAGGGTCGCGCGCCGTCAGAAGGAGATCCTCGTCCGGTTCCGGTGACCCCGTCCGCGCCGGGCGGTGGACGTCGCCGGCGCGACGCGCTTGAAACCGGGCGGTGGGCGGGCGAGATTCGCGGAGGACCACCCGCGACCCGGAGAGGCCCCGCATGAGCCGCCACCGCTACCTCCTGCCCGCCGACGCGATCCCCCGCCGCTGGTACAACATCGCGGCGGACCTCCCGTCGCTTCCGCCTCCGCCGCTGCACCCCGGCACGGGGCAGCCGGTCGGGCCCGACGACCTGTCGCCGATCTTCCCGATGTCGCTCATCGCCCAGGAGGTGAGCGGGGAGCGGTGGGTCGAGATCCCCGACCCCGTGCTCGACGTGTACGCCCTGTGGCGTCCGACGCCGCTGTACCGGGCGCTCAACTGGGAGCGCGAGCTCGGCACCGCCTGCCGCATCTTCTACAAGTACGAGGGCGTCAGCCCCGCCGGCAGCCACAAGCCGAACACCTCCGTGCCGCAGGCGTACTACAACGCGCAGGAGGGGGTGACCCGCATCGCCACCGAGACCGGTGCCGGCCAGTGGGGGTCGTCGCTCGCGTTCGCCTGCAGCCTGTTCGGCGTCGAGTGCAAGGTCTACATGGTGCGCGCGTCCTTCGACGCGAAGCCGTACCGGCGGTCCATGATGGAGACGTGGGGCGCCACGTGCGTCCCGAGCCCGTCGCCGGACACGAACGCGGGGCGCGCGATCCTCGCGGAGGACCCCGACTCCACGGGCAGCCTCGGCATGGCGATCAGCGAGGCGGTGGAGGACGCCGCGACCCGGCCCGACACGAAGTACGCGCTGGGCAGCGTCCTGAACCACGTCCTGATGCACCAGACGGTCGTCGGGCAGGAGGCGCGGGAGCAGATGGAGATGGCGGGCGGCCAGCCGGACGTCGTCGTCGCGTGCGTCGGCGGCGGGTCGAACTTCGGCGGCATCGCGTTCCCGTTCCTCGCCGACAAGGCCGCCGGGCGCGACGTCCGGGTGGTCGCGGCGGAGCCCGCCGCGTGCCCCACCCTCACCCGCGGCCACTACGCCTACGACTTCGGCGACACGGCGAAGATGGCGCCGCTCCTTCCGATGCACAGCCTCGGCCACGGCTTCGTCCCGCCGGCGATCCACTCCGGCGGCCTGCGCTACCACGGCATGGCGCCGCTCGTCTCCCACCTCGTCCACACCGGCCTGGTGGAGGCGCGCGCCTACCAGCAGACCGAGTGCTTCCGGGAGGCGGTGCGCTTCGCCCGGGCGGAGGGGATCATCCCGGCCCCCGAGCCGTCGCACGCGCTGCGGGCCGTGGTGGAGGAGGTGGAGCGGGCGGAGCAGGAGGGCGTCGCGAAGACGATCCTGTTCAACCTGTGCGGCCACGGGCACTTCGACATGTCCGCCTACGACGACTACCTGTCGGGCCGGATGCAGGACTACGTGCTGCCGCAGGACGAGCTCGACCGCGCCGCCCGGGACCTGGAGGGCCTGCCCGCGATCGCGTGACCCGCCGCGACCGACCCGGCGGGCCCGACGAGGTCAGTGCCCGCCGGGGCGGTGCTCCGCGCCGTCTCCCTCCCGGGCGGCGCGCCGGCGCTGCGCGCCGCGCACCCCCCCGATCAGCAGCAGGCCGATGACGAGGTACGGGATCCCGAAGAGGAAGCGGTTCTCGTCGAGCAGCACCATGAAGACGATGCCCCCTGCGGCGAACACGGCCCCCAGGAGGTAGGAGAGGAAGACGCCGGTGGGGCTGCCCATCAGCCGGCGAAGTGCGCCTGGATCGCCGCGATCACCGACGGGGCGACCAGGTCCCAGTCCGCCGCCGGCTCCTTCGTGACGCTCACGAAGTTCGCGGTCATGAAGACGTTGGTGACGCCGCCGACGGCGAACACGGCGGCGCCGAGGGGGGACTCCGCGGGGTCGGAGCCGGCGCGGAACGTCTCGGTCCGCTTGTCCGTGGACGGGCGGTCGAGCGTGAACTTCAGGGCGTTCGGGTTCGGCGTCGGCTCGGGGGTCACCTCGACCACAGTGGGAATCCTCCTCGTGCGGGGATGAAGATCACTCGACATGGTGAGCGCTATCTGCTAACGGCCGTCGTGGTCGGAGTCGATGAGGAGATACAGGGCCCCGTCCGGGGGCCCCGGGGAAAGGCTCGATCACATGGGGCTTCCGACCGACCCGACCGTGGCGTCCCCGAAGACGCGGGCGAGCGCCCTCCAGGCTCCTGATCTCTGCGCGTGGTGCCTCGGCTCCGGCCAGTACCTGGAGTCTCTCGACTGCGACGTCGGACACACCTACCTCCCCGTCGTCTGCGAGCGCTGCGACGGCCGGGGCCGCACCGCAGCATAGTCAACCGTCACGGGAGGATCCGGCGGCGACGCCGGTCGTTCCTCTAGGATCGCGCGGGTGTCGGGTTCCCCCTCCGATGCCCGCGCGCGGTTGGCGACACTGCTCCGCGAGCGGGCCCTCATGCGCGAGAGCGTCGTCCTGTCGTCGGGACGGCGGTCGTCGCATTACTTCGACGCGCGCCAGGTGCTGCTCGACCCGGAGGGCGCGGCCCTCGTCGGCGTCCTCGGCTACGGGCTGCTCGCCCCGTCCGCGCCCCAGGCCGTCGGCGGCCTCACGCTCGGGGCCGACCCGCTGGTGTGCGCGATCTCGTCGGCCGCCTGGACCGACGGCACCCGCTGGACCGGCTTCTTCGTGCGCAAGGAGGCGAAGAAGCACGGCTTGCAGCAGTGGATCGAGGGGCCCTTCCTGGAGGAGGGCGCCCGCGTCGCGATCGTCGACGACGTCCTCACGAGCGGCGGCTCGCTGCTCACCGCGGTGGACATCGCACGCAAGGCCGGGGCGGAGGTGGTCGCCGCACTCGTGGTGATCGACCGCGAGGAGGGCGGCCGTGAGGCGGTTGAGAAGGAGCTCGGCGACGCCCCTCTGATAAGTCTCTACCGCTCCTCCGACCTACTCGGCGAGTAAAGTCCCACCCGACCGAGTCGGCGTCCTCCGGGGGAACCATGGACCTCAAGGGCAATAGCGTCACCTGGGTCGGACACGGAACCTGGCTTTGGGAGACGTCCCAAGGCGCGCGGATCATGGTGGACCCGTGGCTCGAGGGGAACCCCTCCTGCCCCGAGGAGCTGAAGGACCCCGGCTCCCTCGACGCGGTCCTCATCTGCCACGGGCACTTCGACCATGTCGGTTCCGCGTTCGACGTCATCTCGAAGTCCGGCGCGCAGACCGTGGCGATCTTCGAGACGGCCCACTACCTCGAGAGCAAGGGCTGTCAGGACGTCGTCCCGATGAACAAGGGCGGCACCGTGTCGGTCGCCGGCTGCCGGGTGACGATGGTGAACGCCATCCACAGCGGCGGGATCATGGATGACGGCAAGCTCATCGAGGGCGGTGACCCGGCCGGGTTCGTCATCGAGTTCCCCGACGGGCTCGTCGTGTACCAGGCGGGCGACACCGACGTGTTCGGCGACATGGCGCTCATCGCCGAGATCTACCAGCCGTCCGTCGCGGTGCTGCCGGTGGGCGACCATTTCACGATGGGGCCGCGTCAGGCGGCGCACGCGGTGCGGCTGCTCGGCGTGAAGCAGGTCATCTGCGGGCACTTCGGGACGTTCCCGGTGCTCGTGGGGACGCCTGCGGAGCTGCGCAAGCTCGTGCCGTCGGACGTCGAGGTGCCGGACATGACCCCGGGGACGCGTCTGCCCTGACCTCCCCGGGCGCGACGCCGGCCGGGCCCGTCGTGGTCCGGGTGGCCGGCCCCAGCGCCACCGTGCGCGTCGGGGACCGGGAGGTGGAGGCGCCCGTCGTCCCGCGGATCCCCGGCGGCCCTCCGGTCGTCGGGGACCGCGTCGTGTTGCGGGAGGCGGACGGCGACGCGGTGGTGAGCGCGATCCTGCCTCGCGTGACGCAGCTGCGGCGCGTCACCGGCCCTCCGGGGCGGCTGCGGCCCCGCACGGTCGTGGCGAACGCCGACCTGCTGCTGGTGGTGGCGTCGGTGGTGGACCCGCCGCTCAGACCGTGGATCGTGGACCGCTACCTGGTGGCGGCGAGCGCCGGTGGCCTGCAGGCGGCGGTGGTCCTGACGAAGGTGGACCTGCCGCACGACGAGGTGGAGGTGGGGCGGGTGGCGGCCCGCTACCGCGCGGCGGGGTACGCGGTGGTGGCGGGGTCGGCGCGGGAGGCGCCGCTCGTGGAGGCGGTGCGGGACCTCGTCGGGGGGCGTGTGGCGGCGCTCGCCGGGGAGTCCGGCGTGGGGAAGTCGACGCTCACCCGCGGCCTGACGGGGGTGGCGCGGCCGGTGGGGGACGTGAGCGAGCGCAGCCGGCAGGGGCGGCACACGACCACGGATCCGCGACTCATCCCGCTGCTCGGCGGCGGGGCGGTGGTCGACACCGCGGGGGTGCGCAGCTTCTACCTGCCGCCCATGGAGCCGGACGACCTGGCGGCCGCGTTCCCGGAGATCGCGGCGGTGTGCGGGGAGTGCCGCTTCGACGACTGCCGCCACGCGGGGGAGGCCGGGTGCGCGGTGGATGGCCGCGTGGACCCGGAGCGCCTGGAGAGCTACCGGCGGCTTCTCGCGTCCGTGGGCTAGGAGCCGTTCGCCCCGCTCCGGCGGGCGAGGTTCCGACGGGAGAGTCCGCCGCTCGGATTCCGCGCGGTGCGCCGACAGGCGACTTCTGCCTCAGGTGCGGCACAGGAGCTTGAATCTATGGGTACAAAGTCCGTAGGTTCCGCGGGGCAAACGCGGCGCGTGCCACGGACGCGTGTCTCCGACTGCCCGGGTGGAGGAAACGATGGCGAGGCTCAGTTTCGACGGAGGTGGTTCCGTCAGGCCGAGGGGGGCGGCCCCCGTCCGGTTCCGACCGCCCATGGCGGGCGGCGCGCCCAAGACGGGGTGGGAATCCCTCGACAAGTGGGTCAAGGCCTCCGGTGACAGCTCATCGGGGGGATCCGGTCCCTCCGGCGGCAAGACCGGCTGGGAGGCCCTGGAGAAGTGGGTCGCGCCGAAGGCGGAGGCCGCCGTGCAGGCGGGCAAGACCGGTTGGGAGGCCCTGGAGAAGTGGGTCGCGCCGAAGGCGGAGGCCGCGGTGCAGGCCGGCAAGACCGGCTGGGAGGCCCTGGAGAGCTGGGTGAAGCCCGGCGCCGCCGAGACGCCGGCTGCAGGGGGAAAGACCGGCTGGGAGGCCCTCGGCAAGTGGGTGAAGGCGGAGGCCGGCGAGCCCGCCGCGCCCGCCCCCGCCGGCAAGACTGGCTGGGAGGCCCTGGAGAAGTGGGTCGCGCCGAAGGCGGAGGCCGCGGTGCAGGCCGGTAAGACCGGCTGGGAGGCCCTGGAGAAGTGGGTCGCCCCGAAGGCGGAGGCCGCGGTGCAGGCCGGTAAGACCGGCTGGGAGGCGCTCGAGAAGTGGGTCGCGCCGAAGGCCGAGGAGGTCGTGCAGGCGGGCAAGACCGGCTGGGAGGCCCTGGAGAAGTGGGTCGCCCCGAAGGCGGAGGCCGCGGTGCAGGCCGGCAAGACCGGCTGGGAGGCGCTGGAGAACTGGGTGAAGCCCGGCGCCGCCGAGGCACCGGCTCCCAGCGGCAAGACGGGCTGGGAGGCGCTTGGCAAGTGGGTGAAGCCCGCGGGTGAGGCTCCGGCTCCGGCGGGCCCCAGCGGGAAGACCGGCTGGGAGGCGCTTGGCAAGTGGGTGAAGCCTGCGGGTGAGGCTCCCGCTCCGGCGGCTCCGAGCGGCAAGACGGGCTGGGAGGCGCTCGGCAAGTGGGTGAAGCCCGCGGGTGAGGCCGCGGCCCCTGCGGCCCCCAGCGGGAAGACCGGCTGGGAGGCGCTCGGCCAGTGGGTGAAGCCCGCGGGTGAGCCGGCCGCCCCCGCCGCCCCGGCGGCCCCCAGCGGGAAG
>JBFLWO010000133.1:0-6156 GCA_040757755.1 Actinomycetota bacterium | reverse complement strand
GGCGCGCGCGGGCGGGGCGCGCGCCCCGGCGGGTGGTCAGGCGGCGGCGGGCTCGGCGCCCTGCGCCGCGACGATCTCCTCGACCTCGGCCCAGTCGACGTCCCGGAAGTTGTGCATGGGGCAGTACTTGGGGCCGCACATGGAGCAGAACTCGGCGCTCTTGAAGTAGTCGTCGGCGAGCGTCTCGTCGTGCATGGCGCGTGCCGTGTCGGGGTCGAGGGACAGGTCGAACTGCCGCTCCCAGTCGAAGTTGAACCGGGCGGTGGAGAGCTCCCGGTCCCAGTGGGCGGCGCGCCGGTTGCCGCGGGCGAGGTCGGCGGCGTGGGCGGCGATGCGGTACGCGATGAGGCCCTGCTTGACGTCTTCCGCGTTGGGCAGGCCGAGGTGCTCCTTGGGGGTGACGTAGCAGAGCATGGAGGTGCCGTGCCAGCCGACGATGGCGGCCCCGATGGCGCTGGTGATGTGGTCGTAGCCGGGGGCGATGTCGGTGACGAGCGGGCCGAGGGTGTAGAAGGGCGCCTCGTGGCACACCTCCTGCTGGCGGCGCACGTTCATCTCCAGCTGGTCCATGGGGATGTGGCCGGGGCCTTCGATCATCACCTGCACGTCGCGGGCCCAGGCGCGCCGGGTGAGCTCGCCGAGGGTGTCGAGCTCGGCGAACTGGGCGGCGTCGGACGCGTCGGCGATGGAGCCGGGGCGCAGGCCGTCGCCGAGGGAGATGGAGACGTCGTGGCGCCGGCAGACCTCGAGGATGTCGTCGAACGCTTCGTAGAGCGGGTTTTCGCGCTTGTGGTGCAGCATCCAGCGGGCGAGGATGCCGCCGCCGCGCGACACGATGCCGGTGACGCGGTGGCGGCACAGCGGCAGGTGCCGCAGCCGCACGCCGGCGTGGACGGTCATGTAGTCGACGCCCTGCTCCGCCTGGTGCGCGATGGTGTCGACGAGGATCTCGGCGGTGAGGTCCTCGATGCGCGAGACCTTCTCGAGCGCCTGGTAGATCGGGACGGTGCCGATCGGGACGGTGGCGGCGGCGATGATCGCCTGGCGGGTCTCATCGATGCGCTTGCCGGTGGACAGGTCCATCACCGTGTCGGCGCCCCACCGCTGGGACAGGCGGAGCTTCTCGACCTCCTCGTCGAGCGACGAGGTGGTGGGGGAGGAGCCGATGTTGGCGTTGATCTTGACCCGCGCCTTCAGGCCGATCGCCATCGGGTCGAGGGCCCGGTGGTTCACGTTGGCGGGGATGATCATGCGCCCGCGGGCGACCTCCTCCCGGACGGTGTCCTCCGCAAGCTCCTCCCGTTCCGCCACGCGGCGCATCTCGGGGGACACGATGCCCTGCCGGGCGAGGTGCATCTGCGTGCGGCACTCCGCGTCCGCAGGAAAAAGGGTGCGCGTCGTCATGCGGTTCCTCCCTTCGCTGGCATGACCCAGATCAGGTTCAGCGGGTCGGCGCCGTGGCGCCCTCTCAGCCCGCGAATGCGGGCTCCCCGGATTCCGTGGGCGGCAGCATAGCGGGCGAGGGCGCGGCCACGCGCGCTTCGCACCCTGGTCGACCCCGGCCTCGCCATCTTCTCCGACGGGGCCCTCGGCGCGATGAGCCGAGCTCGGCTCAGCTTCGAGAAGCATGGAGGACGAGGGCGAAGGAGAGCGCGAGCCCGACGTACCCGAGGGCGATCGAGAGGATGCCCTGCGCGCGGGGCCACCGCGCTCGATCGCGGTGAAACGGGGGCGGAGACGCGAGGCGGCCGGCCGGCCCCTGCGCTGCGTGTGCCTCCCGGTCAGGCAGGGGCACCCCACCGGGCTCGAAAGGGCGCGCCGGCGTGCGGGCCGGCGCGCCCGGGAATCAGTCGGTCACGCGGGGGGCGTAGCGGTGGTGGAGCATCAGGGCGTTCCCGTCCGGATCGGAGAAGAACGCCATGTGGCACACCCCGGTGTCGAGTGTGTCGCCGTGGAAGGCGACGCCGCGCTGCTCCAGCCCCTCCCGGGTGGCCGCGACGTCGTCGACGCGCAGCGCGATCGGGTTCGGGTTCGGGTGATGCTCGAGCCCCATCTGCGCCGTGTCGTAGACGCTGAGGGTGAGGTTGCCGGTCTCGAACTCGGCGAAGCCGCGGTCCGGCATGTGAACGCTGCGCCTGAGCCTCAGGACGTCCCCGTAGAAGGCGACCGCCGCGGGGAGGTCCCGTGTCGGGATCGGGGCGAAGTCCACCCCGCGGACGGGGCCGGCGTCGGACGTGGTGCTCATGGCGCCTCCTGGCGTCGGTGACGTCTCGCGGGGCACGTCAGTGTGCGTGCGCGGCCCGCTGTTTCTCCTTCTCTTTCGCCTTGTGCGCACGGGCGTGCGGCCGGGTGGCGAGGAGGGCGAGCAGCGCGACCGCGACGAAGTTGCGGAGGGTTGGCTCCGGCCAGTGCACCCGGGCGGCGTCGTCGAGCCAGCCGGGCTGCACGATGAACACGATCCCGGTGATGACGAGCTTCCCGAGCCATCCGAGGATGAGGAAGAGCGTCGCCAGGACGATCGACCAGAAGCCGAGCTCGGGCAGCCCGATCGCCGGACCGAAGTCCAGCACGTTCCACGCGAGCCAGAAGACGAGCGGCCCGATCACGATCGCGGCCGCGAGGGCCGCGAGGGCCAGTGTCACGCCCCCCGCGACGAGCGCGCCGATCCCGACGAAGCGCACCAGACGTGCCACGCCGGGGACGTTAGCCGAGCGCCGCACGCCGCGTGCCGCCCCTGATGCCATCCCGCGCCTGAGCATCGTCCGGCGCCAACCGCCCCTGCCGGTCAGACGGCCATGGCGTACCAGGCGCCGAAGAGCACCCCCACCACCCCGACGGCGGGCACGACGACGGTGTGGGCGGCGGGGAGCAGCCGGCGGCGGGTGAGGAGCCAGGCGTAGGCGCCGCTGCAGGCGGCCATCGAGACCAACGAGGCGGCGGCGAAGATCCATAGGGCGGCGAGGGCCTCGCCGCGCCCGGGAAGGCCGGCGACGAGGAGGAGCGCCACCGCGCCCGTGCCGCCGAGCCCGTGCAGCACGCCGATCCCGCCGGCCTGCCAGGAGAGGCGCCCGACGGGGACCGCGCGAGGCTGCCGACCTCGGCGCGGCCAGGTCACGAGCAGCCGCACCGCAAGGACCACGATCGTCACCCCGATCGCCACCTCCGCCGCGCGCTCCAGCCCGGCGGGTAGCGCCGCGCGGGCGAGGATCAGCGGCGTCCCGACCGCGACGAGCGTCGCCGCGTGGCCCGCCCCCCACCAGGCCCCCAGCCGCACCCCGGCGCGCACGTCCCCCTCCCCGGTCGACACGAGCGAGGTGAGGGCGAGGAGATGGTCGGGGTCGGAGGCGTGGCGCAGCCCCAGGACGAGCGCCACGAGCAGCGCGGCGACGGGGGGCGCGCCGTGCATGAGGCCCTCGAGCCAGGCGTCGAGCGCCTCCAGCGGGCGGGAGAGCCAGTCGAACCCCACGGCGGCTACTCCACCGGGGCCGGCTCGACACGCGCCGCGAAGCGGGCGTCGTTCGGGTGCGGGGCGTGGTGATGGTGGTGGTCATCGTGGCCGTGGTGATGGTGGCCGCCGTCGCCGTCCTCGTCCGGGTGGTGGTGCGGCGTCGCCGGCGCCCCCACCTTGGCCTCGAACCCGGGGAGCGCGACGCGGTGCACGCAGACGTCGCAGTTCATGCGCACGTCCCCCTCCAGGGCCTCGCGGTAGCGCTCCAGGACGAGGTCGATCACGGCCTCGTCCGCCCCGAACCAGCGCGTGACGCGCACCTCGATCCCCGCCCGTGCCGCGTAGTCCGCGGCCTGCTCGCGGATGCGCCGCTCCAGGATCCCGGTGAACAGGAAGTACGGCACGACCACCACGCGCCGCGCCCCGAGCAGGCGGCAGCGCTCCAGGGCCTGCTGCACCGACGGGGGCGCCAGGCTGACGAACGCCGGCTCCACCAGCGGGTGCGCGCGCCCCTCGTAGAAGAGCCGCGCGATCTTCGCGAGGTCGCCGTTCGCGTCCGGGTCGGTGGTGCCGCGTCCCACGATCACCACCGCCGTCTCGGGGATCTCCTCGGGGGCGACGACCTCGCCGATGCGCCGCTCGATGAGCGCGAGAAGCTCCGGCCGGACGCCGAGCTCCCGCCCGTAGGCGATCTCCACTCCCGGGTGGCGCAGCCGTTCCCGCGCGAGGGTCGCGGGGATATCGTCCTTCGCGTGGCCGGCGAGGAGCAGCATGAGCGGCACCGCCACCAGCCGGCGCGCCCCCTCCTCCACGAGCCGCGCGACCTCCTCGCCGATCGGGGGGCGGGCGAGCTCTATGAAGCCGCCCCCCACCGCCAGGTGCGGGGCCCGCTCCCGCACCCGCGCGACGAACCCGAGGAACTCGTCGGCGCCCTCCTGCGAGCGCGAGCCGTGGCCGACGATGAGCAGGGCGGGGGCGCCCATTCAGGCCTCCTCGTGGTAGATGAGGGCGTTCACGGCGGCGGCCGCCACGGCCGACCCGCCCTTCTCGCCGCGGTTCGTGACGCAGGGAAGGCCGCTCGCCGCGAGGGCCTCCTTGCTTTCGGCGGCGCCGACGAACCCGACCGGCAGGCCCACCACCAGCGCGGGCCGCACGTCGAGGTCGAGGAGCGCGAAGAGCGCGGTGGGGGCGTTGCCGACCACCCACACCGCCCCCGGCCCCACCTCCCGGGCGGCCAGGCGCATCGCCGCGGCGGACCGCGTAGTGCCCAACTCCTCGGCGAGGGCGGCTGCGCGCGGGTCGGTGAGCGGCACCTGGGTGTCGCGGGCGGTGATCCCCGCCGCCACCATCCGCGCGTCCGCCACCAGCGGCGCCCCGTCGAGGAGCGCCCTCCGCCCGCGGGCGAGGGCCTCCTCGTCGAGGACGAGCGCCTCCGCGTAGTCGAGGTCGGCGCTCGAGTGGATGACCCGCTCCGCCACCGCCCGCGACAGGGGCGGCAGGTGCGAGAGGTCGATCCGCGCGCGCAGGATGCGGTAGCTCTCCACCTCGATGGGGTGGACCCGCCGCGTCACGCCGCCCGCCACCGGGGCACCTCGTCGAACGCATCGGCGGGGCAGATCTCGCGGCACTCCCCGCAGCCGGTGCAGCGGTCGGCGAGGGTGAGGAGCGGCGGGCCGCCGTCCGCGGGGTCGGCGGGGCGGAGCGCCCGCGCCGGGCAGGTGCGAAGGCACGCGCCGCAGCCGCGGCAGTCGAGGGTCGCGACGAAGATGGTCGCGCTCACCGGGCCTCCACCGCGGCCGGCGCGTACCCGCGCGGGGTCACCATCCGCCCCTCCACGATCCGGGTCTGCGCGCTCCCCACCACGACCACGGTGGTCATCGTCACCTGCGCCTCGTCGAAGCCGGCGAGCGTGTCGAGCACCACGCGCTGGCCGGGGCGGGTGGCGTCGGTGATGAGCGCGACCGGGGTCGCGGGCGGGCGGTGCTCCAGGAGGAGCGCCCGGGCGGCGCCCAGCTGCCAGTCGCGGGCGCGGCTTCGCGGGTTGTAGAGGGAGACGACGAAGTCGCCCTGGGCGGCGGCCCGCAGCCGCCGCTCGATCACCTCCCACGGGGTGAGGAGGTCGGAGAGCGAGATCGCGCAGTGGTCGTGCCCCAGCGGGGAGCCGACGAGCGCGGCGGCGGCGTGGGCGGCGGTGACGCCCGGCACCACCTCGACGTCCACGGCGGCGAGGCCGCCCTCCTCGAGCGCGGGCGAGGCCATCGCGTAGACGCCGACGTCGCCGCTCGACACGAGCGCCACCGACCAGCCGGCCGCCGCGCGCACGACCGCGTAGCGGCAGCGCTCCACCTCCTCGCCCAGCCCGTAAGCGACGATCTCCGCGCCGGGGCGGGTGAAGGGGCGCGCCTGGTCGACGTAGGGGCCGTAGCCCACCACGATCTGCGCGCGGGCGAGCGCCACGCGGGCGCGCGGCGGGACGAGGTCCGGGTCGCCGGGCCCCAGGCTCACCAGCGCGAGCCGCCCGCGCACCGGGCGGCGGGCGACGGCGGCGGTCGCCATCGCGCTCTTGCGCTTGGCGACGACGCGCTCCGGCGGGAGGTCCGCCGCCGCGGCCGGGTCGGCGGCGGCGGCCAGGGCGGCGGCCTCGGCGACGCTCGGCGTGCCGACCGCGGCCCGAACCACCTCGGAGGGGGTGGGGACCTCGACCGAGG
>JBFLWO010000132.1:0-6204 GCA_040757755.1 Actinomycetota bacterium | reverse complement strand
GGCGGGCGCGTCGACGAGGCCGCCGATCGGGGCGCCGCGCACGCCGCGGGCGGCGAGCGCCGCGGCGAGCGCGTCGAGCCGGTCGGCGGGGACGGCGAGGAGCAGGCCGCCGCTCGTCTGGGGGTCGAACAGGATGGCGCGGGCGTCCTCCGCGACCCGCGGGTCGAAGTCGACGTGCTCGCCGGCGAAGTCCCGGTTGCGCCGCAGCCCGCCGGGGGCGTGGCCGGCGGCGAGGGCCTGCAGGGCCCCGTCGAGCACGGGGACCCGGTCGATGCGGATCACCGCGCCGACGCCGCTCGCGGCGACGAGCTCCCGCAGGTGGCCGAGGAGGCCGAAGCCGGTGACGTCGGTGCCGCACCTCACCCCCGCCTCGGCGGCGGCCTCCGCGGCGGCGCGGTTCGACGCGAGCATCGTCGCGACCGCCGCGTCGTGCAGGCCGGGCGGGTCGGCACCCGCCTTGCGGGACGCCGCGGCGATGCCGACGCCGAGGGGCTTCGTCAGCACGAGGACGTCGCCGGGCCGGCCGGCGGCGTTCGTGACGAGCCGGTCGGGGTGCACGGTGCCGACCACGGCCAGCCCGTACTTCGGCTCGGCGTCGTCGATGGTGTGGCCGCCGAGCACGGGGCACCCGTGCTCCGCCGCCACGGCGGCGCCGCCGCGGAAGATGCCGGCGAGCACCTCCATGTCCCCGTCCTTCGGGAATGCCGCCACGGCGAGGGCGACGAGCGGCGCGCCGCCCATCGCGTAGACGTCCGACACGGCGTTCGTCGCGGCGATCCGCCCGAACGTCTCCGGGTCGTCGACGATGGGGGTGAAGAAGTCGACGGTGGCGACGACGGCGAGGTCGTCGGCGACCCGCACCACGGCGGCGTCGTCCATGCGGTCGTGGCCGACGAGCACGTCGCGCATCCCGTCGAGGGGCGGCAGGGCCGCCAGGGCCCGGGACAGGAGCGCGGGGGACAGCTTGCAGCCGCAGCCGGCGCCGTGCGCCATGTGGGTGAGCGGCACCGCCTCGGAGGTCACCGCCACACCACCCCGTCGCGCACCACGACCCCCTCGGCCGCCAGCATCGCGCGCTTGCGCTCGGGCCCGCCCGCCCCGTACTCGCCGATCCGCCCGTCGGAGCGCACCACCCGGTGGCACGGCACCACCGGGGGGAGGGGGTTCGTCGCCATGGCGGTGCCGACCGCCCGCGCCGCCCCCGGCCGGCCGGCGTCGGCGGCGAGCTCGCCGTAGCTTCGCACCTCCCCGGCGGGGATCCGGGCGCACGCCTCGAGCACCTCCCGGCGGAAGCCGGCCGGCACGAACCGCCAGTCGATCCCGTCCGGCACCCCGGCGGGGTCGCCGGGCGCGACGTCCCCGTCGTGGCGGGCCCGCAGCCACGCCGCGAACCGGCGCTCGTCCCACTCCGGCGGGGCCCCCGCGCACACGCCGTCGCCGCTCCAGGCGTGCCACCACGGCCCGTGGACGGTGGGGATGCGGGCGTACCGCAGCGCGGTCACGACGGACAGCCTACCCCCGGGCGGTCGCCGGAACGGCAGACTTGCGGGATGGACGACGACAAGCTCCTCAACCCGCCGGGCTGCCCCGACTGCTTCGTGTGCGGCTCCGCCAACCCCGAGGGCCTCGGCCTGCTCGTGTACCGCGACGGCACCGACGCGGTCGCCACGTTCACGCCGCGGCCCGCCCACCAGGGGTACCCGAACCGCCTGCACGGCGGGCTGATCGGGATGCTGGTGGACGAGATGCTCGTGTACGCCGGGGCGCCGCACGGCGTGTGGGGCGTGACCGCGAAGGTGCGCTACTGGGTGCGCCGCCCGATCCCCGTGGACGCGACGCTGACCCTGCGAAGCCGCCTGGTGCAGCGCAGCGAGCGGGGGTTCCGCGCCGTCGTGGCGATCCACCTTCCCGGCGAGGTCCTCGCCGCGGAGGGGGAGGGCATGTGCGTGATGCGCAGCCGCTCGCGGACGCCGGACGCCGCGGAGGAACGGGGCGAACGGCCCACCTGACCAGGCACGGCGGGGGCCCGGCCGCCGGTACGATGGCCGGTGACCCCCACGACGAGGCAGGCACGTGACCGACACCCTTATCCGCCTGGGCCACAGCCCCGACCCCGACGACGCGTTCATGTTCTACGCGCTCGCCGCCGACCGCATCCCCACGGACGGCTTCCGGTTCGAGCACATCCTCGAAGGGATCGAGCTCTTGAACCAGTGGGCGATGGAGGGGCGCCTCGAGGTCACCGCCATCTCCGTCCACGCCTACGCGTACGTGGCGGACCGGTACCGGCTCCTGCCGCACGGCGCGTCGATGGGGGACCGCTACGGGCCGATCGTCGTGGCCCGCGAGGAGATCGACCCGGCGGACCTGCCGCGCCTCAAGGTGGCGGTGCCCGGCACCCTGACCAGCGCGTTCCTGGAGCTGCAGCTCGCCGCGGGGCGCATCGACGACCCGCTCGTCGTGCCGTTCGACACGGTCCTCGACGTGGTGGAGCGCGGCGAGGCCGACGCGGGGCTCGTGATCCACGAGGGCCAGCTCACCTACAAGGAGCAGGGCCTGACGTCGATCCTCGACCTCGGCGAGTGGTGGGACGGCCTCACGGGGGGGCTGCCGCTGCCGCTCGGCGCGAACGCGGTGCGCCGCGACCTGGGCGAGGACGTGATGGTGCGCCTGTCGCACCTGCTGCGCGAGAGCATCCGGTTCGGGCTGGAGCACCGGCAGGACGCCCTGGCGCACGCCGGCGCGTACGGCCGCGGCCTGGACGCCGACCTCACCGACCGGTTCGTCGGGATGTACGTGAACCACCGCACCCTGGACTACGGGGAGGAGGGGCGCGCCGCCGTGGCGGAGCTCCTGCGGCGCGGCCACGAGGCGGGTCTCGTGCCGGGGCCGGTGGCGGTGGACTTCGTCGAGGACTGACGCCGGTGCCGTCCCGGGACTGGGATGCGGAGATCGACCGCTGGACGGAGCGCTTCCGGGACGTGCCGAACCCGCCGGAGCCGTTCGCGACGGCGCTGCGCGACGGGTGGACGCCCCAGGCGCGGGCCGCGCTCGCCGGCGACGCCGAGGCGTACCTGCGCCGCCACGACGCGTATGTGGACGAGATCGCCGGCGCGGGCGTCGACCTGGTGCGGTTCGACGCCAAGCAGGGGGCGTGCGGGGTGTGCGAGAAGTACGTGGGGAAGGCGTTCTCGCTGACCGGGGAGACGGAGGGGCTGCCGCCACCGCCGCCGCTTCCGATCTGCCCCGCCTGCCGCCACACCCTGAACCTGGTGACGCCGTTCTTCCTGCAGAGCCTGAACCTCACGGTGCAGGACCTCGTGGACGACGCGCAGCCCTTCGTGGATTGAGGCCCCCGCACTGATCGAGCCGCCGATCTGCCCGCCCGAGCCGGTGGGCATGCGCACCATCCTGTCCCGCAGCCTCCGCATCTTCCGGGCGTACCCGGGGCTCTTCATCGCGGTGGTGCTGGTGAGCGCCCTGCCGGTGGGGGTGCTCGGCATCGCGTCCGCCCTCGCCGTGGAGGACACGAGCGACCGGGCGCAGGCCGCGGTGGGCGCCCTGATCCAGCTCGTGCCCCTCGTGCTCATCTACCCGATCAGCTGGGTGGCGGGCACCGTGGCGACGCTCGCGATCCTGCACCGCCGGTCGCCGACGGTGTCGGGCGCGTTCGAGCCGGTGGGGGTGCGGTTCTGGCCGATGGCGGGGGTGCTCCTCCTCTACACCGTGGGCGTGGTCGGCGGGTGGCTCGCGTTCATCGCCCCCGGGGTGTTCCTGCTCGTCACGTGGCTCTTCGCGTCGCAGGCGGCGGTGATCGAGGGGCTCGGCGTGACGGGGTCGCTGTCGCGCAGCGCCGCCCTGATCCGCAACGGCTGGTGGCGGTGCTTCGCCACCTTCCTCGTCCTGGAGCTCGTGACGAGCGCCGTGATCGTGGCGGTGCTCCTCCTGGTGGGGGTCGCCACCGACGGGCTCACCACGAACGCCCAGATCGTCGTGTCGGGCGCGGCGAGCATCCTGCTCACCGCCCTCGTGAAGCCGTTCCAGATCATCGGGATCGCGCTCCTCTACCTGGACCGGCGGGTGCGTCTGGAGCGGGCGTGGCCGCCGCTTCCCGCCGTCGGGGGCGCCCGGGCGGGGTAGCGGGGCCGGCCGGCACCCCGCCGTCCCCGCGGCGCGGTAGCGTGGACGCATGCGCGAGGTGCTGCCCGGGGTGTTCCACTGGTCGGCGGTCCACCCGAAGATCGGGATGGCGGTGTCGTCCTACTGGCTGGAGGACGGCGGCGTCCTCATCGACCCCCTCGTCCCGCCCGATGCCGGCATCGAATGGTTCGGCGCACGGGCGACGCCGCCCGCCGCGATCCTCCTCACGAACCGCCACCACTACCGCGACAGCGCGCGGTTCCACGAGGCGTTCGGCTGCCCCGTCCACTGCACCCGGGCCGGGCTGCACGAGTTCACGCACGGCGAGCCGGTCATCCCGTTCGACCCGGGTGACGCCCTCCCCGGCGGGGTCGTCGCCCACGAGGTCGGCGGCCTGTGCCCCGACGAGACCGCCCTGCACATCCCCGCGTGCGGCGCCGTCGCCTTCGCCGACGGGGTCGTGCGCGGCGGCCCGCAGGGGACGGCCGGCCCCCTCGGCTTCGTCCCCGACGCGTACATGGACGACCCGCCCGGCACGAAGCACCACCTGCTCCACGCGTTCGCCCGGCTGCTCGCCGAGCTCGACTTCACGCACCTGCTGCTCGCCCACGGCGGACCGGTGATCGGGGACGGCCGCACCCGCCTGCAGGAGCTCGTCGACCGCGGCGGGCGCACCGTCACCGACCTGTAGCGCACCGGCGCGCCGGTCCCCGCGGCGGGCTCGGTGGCCCCTTCGCACCGCGCGGCGACGAACGCGCGGGACGGGACGGAACGCGGCGACGCCAGGCTCGCCGGCCTCGCCGGACGCGCCGCCGGCGGCGGCCGCCTGGGGGAGATCGGCACCGGGATGCGCCTCGTCCCGCCGTCCACTATCCTCTGCGCCGGTAATGAGACTGATTCTTATCTCTACTACGTCGGGAGGGCGCGCGTCATGACCCCGGAGTCCTCGAGCAGCACCCCGGTGACCGTCCTCACCGGCTTCCTCGGCGCCGGCAAGACCACCCTGCTCAACCGGATCCTCACCGAGGAGCACGGGAAGCGGATCGCCGTGATCGAGAACGAGTTCGGCGAGATCGGCATCGACAACGAGCTGGTCGTCAACGCCGAGGAAGAGATCTTCGAGATGAACAACGGCTGCATCTGCTGCACCGTACGCGGAGACCTCATCCGCATCCTCGGGTCGCTGATGCGCCGGCGGGACCGCTTCGACCACATCCTCATCGAGACGACGGGGCTGGCCGACCCGGGGCCCGTCATCCAGACCTTCTTCGTCGACGACGAGATGAGCGAGCAGCTCGTGCTCGACGGCATCGTCACGGTCGTCGACGCGGGGCACGTGCTGCTCCACCTCGACGACGCCCCGGAAGCCCGGGAGCAGATCGCCTTCGCCGACGTCGTCGTGCTGAACAAGACCGACCTGCTGGACGCCGACGGGCTCGACGCGCTGGAGCGCCGCATCCGGGCGATGAACGGCCAGGCGGCGATCCACCGTGCCCGCCACGCCGACGTGCCGATCGACGCCGTGATCGGGATCGGCGGGTTCGTCCTCGGCCGCGCGCTGCGCATCGAGCCCGGGCTCCTCACCGAGGACCCCGCCGACCACGCGCACGACGCCACCGTCAGCTCGGTGGGCCTCGACGTCGAGGGCGACCTCGACCCCGAGAAGGTCGACCTCTGGTTCGGCGACCTGCTGGGCACCCGCGGCAACGACATCTTCCGCATGAAGGGCGTGCTGGCGCTCGCCGGCCAGGAGCGGCGGTTCGTGTTCCAGGGCGTGCACATGCTGTTCGACGGCCGCCCGGATCGGCCGTGGGACGGCGAGGCGCGGCGCAGCCGGCTCGTGTTCATCGGCCGCGACCTCGACCGGGCGGCGATCGAGCGGGGCTTCCGCGCATGCCTCGCGTAGCCGCGTCCGCGTCCCGCGTCGGCGTCATCGGGTCCCACCGGCTCGGGAGCTACGTCGCCGGGCTCGCATGGGCCCCGGGCGGCGACGCGGTGGCGGTGGCCCTCGACGGGGGCGCGGTCGGCGTCCTGGACGGGGGCGGCGGCGGGCGCATGGCCCGG
>JBFLWO010000131.1:0-6210 GCA_040757755.1 Actinomycetota bacterium | reverse complement strand
CCCCGTCGAACGCGACGGCGTAGCGCAGCCGCAGAAGCGCGGGCCGCGCGGCGATGGCGCGCGCCGCGGCCTGCGCCGCGGCGCCGTCCAGTCCCGCGACGGCGAGGAGCATCCCGTCGGCCGGCTCGTCCCCGGTGCGCACGGCGACGGCGACGGCACGGGCCCCGGGCACCGCCTCCCGCCCCGCGCCGCCCTGGCCGAGCACGGTGACGCGGCCGCCCTCCACCGCGCCGGGCGCGCCCGCCCGGGTGGGGTCCCGCATCGCCCGCGCCCACACCGGGTCGCGGCGGCGGAGCTCCGCGTCGGACCCGACACGCACCCGCCAGCCGGACGGGCCCGTCGCGACCCGCGCCCCCGCCGCGCGCAGCGCCGCCGCCAGCGGCGGGTCCGCCGACACCACCGGCGGGCGGCCCGCGACCCCGTGCACGAACGGCTCCGGCCACGCCCCCACTACTGCGAACACGTCCATCTGGCCGGCCCACGAGCGGTAGTCCCACCACCCGACGTCCCCGGGGCGCAGCGTGTACTCACTCGCGCTCGTCGCCCCCAGCATGCCGTTCACGAACCAGAACCAGTCGGTCCGCGCCCCCGCGTCGGAGCGTCGGCCCAGCATCTCCTCCACGAAGTCCCCGCCGAACGCGGTGTCCACCTCGGTCGCGTCGCGGGTGGCGCGCATCAGGGACGCCCCGGAGTCGACCGGCACGTTCAGCAGCCCCACCTGGCCGAACTCGGCGGTGGCGACGACGGTCGCGTCGCCGCGCGAAGCGCCGGACGGCTCGCCGCCTGAGCAGCCCGCGGCGACGAGCGCGGCGAGCGCGAGGAGCCACACCACCAGCCGGTGCACCAAACGCCTCTTCCTCGGAGGTCCCATCGGTGCCCGGGCGGAGGCAGGTCTCCTGGCTTCCGATCGTCGCGGCGGCGCGCCTTCCCGGGTCGCCCCAGTGGCCGGCTCCACGCCCGGCGCCGCCGCTCCCGGTGACAGTGGCGGGACCGCGCCGGACTCGCACCGGCTTCCCTCGAGCACCCGTGGGGGTGACCACCACCCGAAGCTCCCCAAGGCTACCCGCCGCAGGGGCGGGTGTCACCCCGTCGCCGCCGGACGGAGCGGCCGGGCGAAGCGAACCGGTAGCCTTGCAGGTTGCCAGAGACACGTCCCACGACAGGGAGAGCGCGTGACCACGATCGACCCGGCATCCGCCCGCGACACGCTCCAGGTAGGCGGCGCGAGCCACACCATCTACCGGCTCGACGCCCTCGGCGTCGACCTCGACCGCCTTCCGTACACGGTCAAGGTCCTCCTCGAGAACGTGCTCCGCAACGCGGACGTCAGCGAGTTCGTCACCACCGACGACCTCGCCGCCCTCGCCGGATGGACGCCGGGCTCCGGCGCCACGTTCGAGGTGCCGTACATGCCGGCCCGCGTGGTGCTGCAGGACTTCACGGGCGTGCCGTGCGTCGTGGACCTGGCGTCGATGCGCGACGCGATGACCGCCATGGGCGGGGACCCGTCCCGCATCAACCCGCTCGTCCCCGCCGACCTCGTCATCGACCACTCCGTGCAGGTCGACGTGTTCGGCGGCGCCGACTCGTTCGCCCGCAACGTGGAGCGCGAGTACGAGCGCAACGGCGAGCGCTACACGCTCCTGCGGTGGGCGCAGCAGGCGTTCGACAACTTCAGCGTCGTTCCGCCCGGCACCGGCATCGTGCACCAGGTGAACGTCGAGTACCTCGCCCGCGTGGTGGAGACCCGCGACGGGATGGCGTTCCCCGACACCCTCGTCGGCACCGACTCCCACACCACGATGGTGAACGGCCTCGGCGTCCTCGGCTTCGGCGTCGGCGGCATCGAGGCGGAGGCCGTGCTGCTCGGCCAGCCGCTGTCCCAGCCGACCCCCGTCGTGGTGGGGATGAAGCTCCACGGCCGCCTTCCGTCCGGCGCCACCGCCACCGACCTGGTGCTCACCATCACGGAGCTCCTGCGCAAGCACGGCGTGGTCGGCAAGTTCGTGGAGTTCTACGGGGCGGGCCTGTCGGGTCTGTCGCTGTCGGACCGCGCGACCATCGCGAACATGGCGCCCGAGTACGGCGCCACCGGCGGCATGTTCCCGATCGACGCCGAGACCCTCGCGTACCTGCGGATGACGGGTCGCCCCGAGGAGCGGATCGCGCTGGTGGAGGCGTACGCGAAGGCGCAGGGCATGTTCCGCACCGACGACACGCCGGACCCCGTGTTCGACGAGTCCCTCGAGCTCGACCTCGCCACGGTGGAGCCCAGCCTCGCCGGGCCGCGCCGCCCGCAGGACCGGGTGGCCCTGCCGGACGTGGACGACGAGTTCCGCGCCACCTACCCGGACGGGCTGACGCAGAACGGCAGCGCGCACTACGAGCCGGTCGAGGTGACGGACGGCGGCGAGACGTTCCCCCTGTCCTCCGGCTCCGTCGCGATCGCCGCGATCACGAGCTGCACGAACACGTCGAACCCCAGCGTGCTCGTCGGCGCCGGCCTGCTCGCGAAGCGCGCCGTGGAGAAGGGCCTCACCACCCCGCCGTGGGTGAAGACGAGCTTCGCGCCGGGCAGCCGCGCCGTGACGAGCTACCTGGACCGGGCGGGCCTCACCGAGCCGCTCGACAAGCTGGGCTTCAACCTCGTCGGCTACGGCTGCACCACCTGCATCGGGAACAGCGGGCCGCTGGACGAGCCGATCGCGAAGGCGATCGAGGACAACGACCTCGTCGTCGCGGCGGTCCTGTCCGGCAACCGCAACTTCGAGGGCCGCGTGCACCCGAACGTGCGGGCCGCGTACCTCGCGTCCCCGCCGCTGGTGGTGGCGTACGCCCTCGCCGGCCGCGTCGACGCCGACCTGGTGGACGAGCCGCTCGGCACCGGGTCCGACGGGGAGCCCGTGTTCCTGAAGGACATCTGGCCGAGCGCGGAGGAGGTGGCGCAGGCCATGGGCGCCGCCGTGTCGCCGGAGGTGTTCTCGGAGAGCTACGCGAGCGTGTTCGACGGGGACGAGCGGTGGCAGGCGCTGCCGGTGCCGGAGGGCAGCACCTACGCGTGGGACCCGGCGTCGACGTACGTCCAGAACCCGCCGTTCTTCACGGACATCTCCCCGGAGCCGGGCGACATCTCCGACATCGTCGGCGCCCGCGCCCTGTGCGTGCTGGGCGACTCGGTCACCACCGACCACATCTCCCCGGCCGGCTCGATCGCCACGACCTCCCCGGCGGGGCGGTTCCTGCAGGAGAACGGCGTGGAGGTGCGGGACTTCAACAGCTACGGGTCCCGCCGCGGCAACCACGAGGTGATGATGCGCGGCACGTTCGCGAACATCCGCCTCCGCAACGCCCTCGCGGACGGCAAGGAGGGCAACTGGACGACGCACCTGCCGTCCGGGGAGCTCACCAGCGTCTACGAGGCGTCGATGCGCTACCAGGAGGCGGGCACCCCGCTGGTGATCCTGGCCGGCAAGGAGTACGGCACCGGGTCGAGCCGCGACTGGGCGGCGAAGGGCACGCTGCTTCTGGGCGTGAAGGCGGTGCTCGCCGAGTCGTTCGAGCGTATCCACCGCGGCAACCTGGTGGGGATGGGCGTGCTGCCCTTGCAGTACCTGCCGGGCGACAGCGCCGCGTCCCTCGGCCTCACCGGCCGTGAGACCTTCAGCCTGCGCAACCTGGCGGGCCTGCAGCCGCGCCAGCAGGTGGAGGTCGAGGTGACCGGTGAGGACGGCGCGACCCGCACCATCACGGTGCTGGCCCGCATCGACGGCCCGACGGAGCTCACCAACTACCGCAACGGCGGCATCCTGCCGACCGTGCTGCGGCGCATCTACCGGGAGAGCACCTCCGCGTAGCGACCGGTACGCGACAGGCGCCGGGGCCTCCGGCGCCTGTCGCGGGCTACGCCGCGACGAAGCGCTCGAGGTGGATCCGCTCGTGCGGAAGGCCAAGGGCGGTGAGGGCGTCGGCGGCGGCGCGGACGAGGCCCGGCGGGCCGCACACGAAGGCGTGCCAGTCGCGGGCGCCCGCGGGCGCGACGCGCGCCAGGAGGGCCGGGTCGACGAGCCCGGTCTCGCCGGTCCAGGCGGGCGGCGGGTCGAGGAGGACGTGGACGACGCGCAGCGGGAGCCGCCGCTCCAGGTCGGCGAGCTCCTCCCGGAAGGTGACGGACTCCCAGTCGCCGCTGCCGTAGACGAGGAGCATCGGCGGGGCGTCGCCGCCGTCCTCGTCGAGGGTGCGGAGCATGCTCATGACCGGGGTGATGCCGACGCCGCCGGCGACGAGGATGTGGCCGGGGGCGTGGCGGTCGAGGCGATACCCGCCGTGCGGCCCGTCCACCAGCACGCTCTGCCCCGGCCGGAGGGCGGGGACGGCGCTGGTGAAGTCGCCGAGGGCCTTGATGGTGAAGGCGGGGCGGGCCGGCCGGTGCGCGCTCGAGACGTAGGAGAAGGGGTGCTCGCGCAGTGAAAGCGGGGCGTCGGCGAGCTTGAGCCACGCGAACTGCCCGGGCCGGAACGGCCGCCCGCCGTGGCCGTCGGCCTCGAGGACGAGGGTGGTGGCGTGGCCCCGTTCGGGGCGGACCTCGCGGATGCGGTAGGGCAGCCGGGAGGCGGCGAGGGGCCGTGCGACGCGCAGCCACACCATGCCGGCGACGGCGGCGACGGCGAGGAGCGCGACGGCGACGCGGAGGGTGGCGACCGAGAGGTAGCGGCCCACCAGAAGCGCGTGGATGACGCCGGCGAGGAGCGCGACGGCGGCGAGGGCGAGGTGCAGCCCCCGCCAGCGCTCGTAGGCGAGCCGCATCCCGCGGCGCCACAGGGAGGTGGCGGTGAGGGCGAGCAGGGCGACGAGGGACAGGGCGGCGGCGCGCGCCCGCCACGGGGCGTGCAGCGAGTCGAAGAGCCACAGCTTGGCGGGGTCCTCGGCGACGAGCACCACGACGTGGCCGACGACGAGGATGAGGACGAGGATCCCGGCGACGCGGTGGAAGCCGAGGAGGCGTTCGATGCCGAACGGCGCGGTGATCGGGCCGGCGCGGCTCGGGAGCACCGCTTGGAGGGCGAGCATGGCGAGGGCGGCGAAGCCGAGGCCGGCGGCGAGGGCGACGGCGAAGCTGGGGCGGGGCCAGAGCCGCACGGCGCCGACGAGGACGAGGGGGGCGAGCACCACGAGGACGTAGGCGGCCCGCCACAGGCGGCGCGCCCGGGGGTGTTGCCGCGCGGCGCGGTCGCGTGCCGCGCCGCTCAGGACCCGCTCACCGCGGATGCCTGCCGCGACGCGTTCCCCGGGGAGGCCGCGCCGTCCGACCGCGGGCCGGCGCTGGAGGCGACGGCTGCGGCGAGCGAGGCGGCGAGGACGAGGGCGAGCAGCAGGATGCCGGGGCGCCAGTGGGAGTCGTGCCGCGTCATGGCCGTCCGGGGGGCGCCGGGCGGAGCGCCCGCGTGTTTCGGTTACCGTCGTTGCCCATAGAACGGCGGGGACGGTACCGGCCGGCGCCGTCCCGCCGCAAGGGGCCCCGCACGAAGAAAGTTAGGTGTCCCTAATTCATTGGGTCTCCCGCCCCCGTGCGCCTCACGTCGTGAGGAGGATGAGGGAGCCGCCCCCGTTCCCCGGCCGGGAGCTTCCCACCCGTCGCTGCGCCGCGTCCCGCGCGACGAGCCGTATCGGCCCCACGGTGGACCTTCGCGCCACGAACCAGCCGTTCTCGGGGATGACGGTCTGGTCACGGCGGCCACGCTCGCTGATCGCGACCTCCGCGACATCCGGGCTCACCCGGCCGATGACCAGGTACTCCTCCGTCCGCCCGCCGGGTTGCGCCACCCCGAACACGGCGCAGGTCATGACGGCCGGCGTGTCGGGGGACAACGGACAGAAGCCGCCGCTGAGGAGCAGCGCGCGACGCGCACCGCGGGTCACGAAGAGCTGCTCCCGCCCGTCGCCGCGGAGACCCGTCCACACCTCGACCCTCGCCCGGCCGTCCCCGACGCCCACCATCCTGCGCACCGTGGACGGGTCGACGATCTTCGCCCGGACCGCGTCCCGATTGCGCGGGGACGTGCGCCGCAGGATCCGCCGGTCGTAGGTGACGATCCGCTGGATGGCGGACGGGATCGGCCTCACGGCCGTCCCGCCGCGCGCGGGGAGGGCCCCCAGGCGGCGGGTCGCGAGCGTCTCGAACGCGACGGTCGCGCCGCCGTGGCCGATGCGCGC
>JBFLWO010000130.1:0-6223 GCA_040757755.1 Actinomycetota bacterium | reverse complement strand
CCGCCACGCCGCGCGCCGCCTCCCCGGTTACCGTGACCTCCTCGAGTCCCGCGGCGTCGTCCCCGGCGACGTGCGGCGGCTCGAGGAGGTCCCGTACCTCGACAAGGCCACCGTCTTCGGCGGTGACGTCGGCCGCTGGGTGGAGGGCGGCACGATCACGGGGGCCGCGGAGCTCCTCACCTCGAGCGGGACCACGGGCGGCGCGTTCTCCGTGGGGGTCACGTCCCGGGCGGAGCGCAGCGACCTGGAGCGCATCGCCGACGCGGCCCTGCGCGGGCTGGGGGCGAGCGAGTCGAGCCCCACGTTCCTCGTGAACTGCCTGCCGATGGGGATCGGGGTGCCGACGACGCTCGCGACGGTCGCGTCGCCGTCCGTGCACCTGGAGATGGCCCTGGAGCTGATCACGAGCTTCGGCCCGAGCTTCGACCGCGTCGTGATCGTCGGCGAGCCGACGTTCCTGAAGGAGCTCGCGGAGCTCGGCCGCGAGGTGGTCGGTCCGGAGTGGGCGCCCGCCGCGACGTTCATGATCGTCGGCGGGGAGTGGGTGGCGGAGTCGTGGCGGTCCCACGTCGGCGCCCTCACGGGGTTCGGCCGGCCGGGGAAGGACCCGGCGTCGGGGATCCTCCTGTCGATGGGGGCCGCGGAGCTGGGCCTCCACTGCCTCGTGGAGACGCCGGAGCTGCGCGGGGCGCGGCAGGCGCTTCGCGACCGCGGCCTGCGCAAGGAGGTGTTCGGCCGGGACCCGGGCTACAGCCCGTCGTTGTTCTCGTTCGACCCGGGCCGGCTCTTCGTGGAGGAGCGCGAGCACGAGGGCGGCGACCGCACCCTGGCGGTGACGACGCTGGGGCCGCGGCTCGTGCCGCTCATCCGCTACGACCTCGGTGACCTCGCCGACGTCGTCCCCGCCGAGACGCTGAACGAGGCCCTGGGGCGGCACGGCAGCCCGGTGCGCGTCGACGGGCCGGTCGTCGCGGTGTGGGGGCGGGCCGCCACCCCGCACGGCGCCCGGTGGAGCCTGCGGCCGGAGCTCGTGAAGGAGCGCCTGTTCGCGACGCCCGCCGACGCGGCGTGCCTGAGCGGCAGGTTCCACATCCAGGACGCCGGCACCGGCCCCCGCCTGCACGTGCAGCTGCGCGACGGGGCGGCGCCCCGCCCCGGCCTCACCGCCGACCTGGAGCGGTTCCTGGAGGCGGCGAGCGGCGCGGTCGGCCACGTGTTCCTGCACCACCACCGGGAGTACCCGTTCCACCTCCCGGGCGACTACCAGCACAAGCCGCGCTACGCGTCGGTCCGCGGAGGATGACCTGATGGCGACGATCGCCCCGCCCACCATCACCACCCGCCCCCCGGCGGTGGACGCGCTCCGCATCGCGCGCCGGCGGCGCCCCGCGCCGTCAGCCCCCCGCCTCACCGTCACGGTCAGCGACCGGTGGGAGGACGTGGAGGAGGGCCTCTCCGTCGTCCACGACGGCTTCGTCGAGGCCGGCTACATGAGCCCCCAGCCGTCGGGCCGGCGGATGATCGCCCAGTACCTGAACCCGGGGACGACGTTCATCGTCGCCCGCATGGACGACGCACCGGTGGGGGTGATGGCGGTGCTCCCCGACGGCCCTTTCGGCCTTCCCAGCGACCGCACCTTCCGGGAGGAGATCGACGCTCTTCGCATCGACTCCGCCCCGCTCTTCGAGGCCGGCTCGTTCGTCGTCCGGGCGGCGTGGCGCCGGCACACGCGGGGCATCACCGCGAACCTCTTCGCCGCGGCGATCCGCGTCATGCGCGAGTCACGGGGGTTCCGGGTCGTCCTCAGCGTGGAGCCCCGGCAGGAGGGCTTCTACGCCGGCGCGATCAACGCGCTTCGCGTCGCCGACGACCGGCCCCTCTTCGGGGCTCCCGCCGCCCTTCTCGTGTCGGACTACGCGCGGATGCTCGACGCGATGCTCACGCACGGGACGAACGGCGAGCGCATGCTCGGCGACCTCGTCCTCGGAGACCCCACGGGGTGGTGCGAGGACCGGCGCAGCGGGGAGCCGTGGCCGGTGGCACGCCTGGCCGAGCTCGTCGCCGAGCAGGGGGCGCTGGATCCCATGCTCGAGCAGATGCGGCTGCTCGCCTCGACGTACCCCGGCCTTCTCGCCGCCGCCTGATCCTCCCGCGGTCGGCCGTGGTGCCGCCGCCGCGTCACGTCTCCAGCGGTCCCAGGTCCACGGGGATCTCGGCGAACTCCAGCATCTCCCTGGCCGAGACCGCATCCGCGTCATGGACGTACGCCTTGATCGAGTAGTCGCCCTCCCGGGCGAAGTGGTCCAGGGCCTTCTGAAGCCGGGTTCTCAGGGCCGACAGCTCGGGCTCACCGACCTTCCGGCGCGCACGCAGTCCCGGGTCCGTGAGGGCGAGTAGCGAGCAGTTCGGGCTTCCCGGCATCCAGCGGATGCCCCAGTACACGACCACCCCCGACGTGTGGAGCATCGCGGCGTTCTGCCGCGTGCGCTTGATGGCCCGCTCGACCGGCTCGACGACCTGACGGACGATCTCGTCGGGAAAGGCGCGACGGCCGAAGCGATTGCCGAGCCATTCGCGGAGCCGCGTGCGGGCCGGCTCGGTGAGAGGGCACGGCGTGCGTCGGACGTGCGGCGAGAGCAGTGCGGTCTTCTCGATGCTGCAGACCGCCCGGACGTCGAGGACGAGTCGCCGGCCCCGCGAGTCGGTGACGTCGGGGAACGCGAAGTACCGGCCGCTGAGCCCGTCGCTCGCCTCGCGGTAGGTCACGTCGTCCACCTCGCTCATCGGCGCGATGGCGACGAAGGGCTCGATCGTCGGGGGGCGGCGCAGGTCGCAGTCCTGCGAGATGACCGCGCAGAGGCCGCTCGCCAATCTCACCTCCACGGTCATCACGGGCTCCTCGTGAGGGACCCCCGCCACCTCCTGGGGGTAGGAGGGGGCGTCGGGGGACCAGAGGGTCGTCAGCTTCGCGACGTCGAGGAGATCCCCCTGCCGCAGGTGTGTGAGAAGGGCGGCGAGATCGCCGTGGCCGGCATCGGACATTGCCTCCGGCACGGTGGAGCGCTAGGCGCGGGCGGTGCGTCGGCTGATGAACCGGCTTGATCCGCGCACACCGAGGAATGCGATCGGCGCCGCGGAGGTGGCGCCGGGGGCGGCATCGAGAGGCGCCCTGCCAGGGGAGGTCTCCGCGCGGAGGATCGGGGTCGGGTGGGGCTCGTCCGTCAACCGGATGCCCTCGCGGTCGATCGGCGCGAAGCGGCGGGGCCGCGCGAGGCGCAGTGCCACCTTGACGTCGTCGAGGTCGAACCTCCGGTGGCCGCCGGGGGTCTGCACGAACGGGATGAGACCGTCCCGGGCGTAGTGGCGGACGGTCTGCTCGGAGACGTTCAGGGCCTTCGCGACGTCCTTGCTCGTCAGCACGCGCTCACCACCTTCGCTTCGACGAACACCGGGCTCAGGGTAGACCCCGTGCAGTTCGGTTTCAACGTTTCGGGCGGAAATGATGGATCTGCGGTGGGGCGCGTCACCCTCACCCCGCGGGCACCCCGCCGACCCCGCGCCGGGCGGCGGAAGCGGTCAGATCCCGGCGCCGTCGGCCGGTGCGACGGCGACGGGCGTCGCCGTGAACGGCTCGCCGTCCGGCCCGGACGTCGCCCTCACGAGGGCGAGCGTCTCGAGCGGGATGTCGTCGATGGTGACGAACTCGTGGCGCGGACGCGCGAACAGGTAGCCCTGTGCGCAGTCGACACCAAGGTCCTGAAGGACCCTGAGCTCCTCCGCGGTCTCCACGCCCTCCGCGATGAGGACGGCGTGCAGCTCGCGTGCGAGCGCCGTCAGCGACCGCAGGAGCGCCCGCTTCGCGCTGTCGAGGTGGATGCCGTCCACCATCCAGCGGTCCACCTTGATGTAGTCCGGGCGCAGGTTCATGACGTGGCGCATCGAGGAGTGACCCGCCCCCACGTCGTCGATCGCCACCCGCGCGCCTCGCCCGCGCAGGAGGGCCAACCGGTCCGCGAGCTCCGCGTAATCCGCGACGTGGTGGTGCTCAGTGATCTCGAAGACGACCCTGTCGAGGCGCCCGGTCCCCACGATCCGGTCGAGGAGGTCGGACAGGAGGAGCTGGGGGCTCGCATTCAGCGACAGGTAGGCGGTCCCGGGGACGCCGTCGCCGCTGTTTCGCCGCATGAGGGCGCGGCGCAGGCACTCGGCCTCCAGCTCGATGCCCATGCCGACCGCGTGCGCCTCCGCGATCCATCGGTCGGGGCCCTGCGCCGGCTCGGCGTGGAAGCGGGACAGCGCCTCATACCCCTGCACCGCCCCGCCGACCGTCGACACGATGGGCTGGAATGCGGGCTCCAGCGCCTCAGCGCTGGCGATGATCTCCTCGATCCTCGCCCGGCGGCGCCGGATCGACGTGGAGTAGCCGGACGTCGTCGGCACGCCATCCAGGCGCCCCCGGTCGAACGCGACCACGCTGCGGTTGCCGGAGCGGGCCGCGAGCATCGCCTCCTGCGCGGCGGCGAGGGCGTCGGCCGGCGTCTCGGCATCCCCGGGCACCAGGGCGAACCCGGTGGCGGATCCGAGGGCGGGACGCGACTCCCCGGTGATGCCGCTGATGCGGAAGGCGGCGGCCCGCCCGGACGACGCGTCTCCGATCATCCCGAGCCAGGCGAAGCGGTCCGTCGTGAGGCGCGCCCATGCGCCACCCTCGGGCATCTCGAGGCCTTCGAGGGCCGCCGCGGTCTCGGAGATGAGCGCGTCACCGGCGGCGAAGCCCTGAGTCGCCCGCCAGTCCGAGAAGCCGTTGATGTCCGACACGATGAGGCTCGCGGGCCGCTCGGGAGTGGCGAGCGCGAGGACGCCGGCGAGGTGCCGCTCGAACGCGTTGGGGAGGAGGAACCCCGTGAGGGGATCGATCTCGCTGAGCCCCTCGACGGTGATCCGCGACCACAGCCAGCAGAGCAGGAGCACTCCCACCGCCCACACGGCGTACCGGGCGTTCCCTGTCAGCAGGACACCCGCGGGGGCCACCATGGCGAGGGCGAAGACGCCCACGACGGCGGTGGAGCGCCCGAACCCCGACTGCGTCTCACTGATCCGCACGGGCCGGCGCGCGGACGCCCCGAAGAACCCGAGTGCGACCGCGTACCCCGTAAGGGCAAGGCCCCCCGTGGCGTAGTGCCCGCGCGGCACGAGGAAGTTCACGGCGATGTCCGTGACGGCGAAGGCCGTGAACGCGAGGGCGAACCACCAGAAGGCGCTCCCGCGCGACACCCGGGACCGGCGCACGGCGTTGTACAGGCCCGCCATCAGGAGCAGGTCGAGGACGGCGGGGAGAAGAAGCGCGATGTTCTGGCCGGCGGCCAGCGACGGGATCCAGAGGATGGCGCCGAGCACGACGCCGATCAGCCCGAGTGCGACCGTCTCGACGACGGCGGTCTCGACACGCTGGCGACGGCTGCGTGCGAGGACGGGCTGTCTCAGGAGCCACAGGGCCCGGTACCAGAACGGGTAGGCGGCGAGGAAGCCGAGCTGCGTCCATGTCGCGGGGCTCAGGGGGCTTCCGCCCTGCACGAGGAAGAGGATGTACAGGAGGCAGCTCAGTGACCACAGGAGGAGTCCCCGGGAGAAGCCGGCCCAGACCTTCCGCGCGACGCCGGTGGACTCGACGGCCGCGTAGTGCGTCGCGAGGGCCGCCGCCGCGCTTGCGACCGCGTGACCTCCCACCATGACGAAGGCCGTGTTGATCGGGGTGACGGCCCCGAGCGTCGACAGGATCGCGGTGCCGGCGCCGACGGTGCCGGCGAACACGGCGACGAGGGCGCTTCTGCGGGAGAGCGCGCGGAGGGGCCGTCGGGCCACGGATGCCGTATGCGAGTGCATGAGCTCCCGGTGGATCGGGTGAGGAGGGCGGGGGACACGCCTCCAGGCTCCGGGATCGACCCTGCAACGCGCCTACTTGAGCCGCCGACCAGGCGTTTTCCCGATCGGGATGGGCAAGTCGGCAGAGAACCTACATAAAGTTGCATGATCCCCCTTTCGGTTCACTGCGTCGGGGACCATGATGTGGCCCGTGGACTCCCCCGACGTCCGCATGCCGGTCGAGGTGCCGCTGCTCGGCCGTGACGATGCCGTGCACGCCCTGGTCGGGCTGGTGCGCGCGGGGGAGCGGGTGCTCGTGGTCGCCGGTCCCCGGGGGGGCGGGGTGACGCGCGTCGCGCGG
>JBFLWO010000129.1:0-6234 GCA_040757755.1 Actinomycetota bacterium | reverse complement strand
GCGGGACATCGGGCACACCCCGCGACAGGCGGCTCTCCGGTCGGGCAGCCGGATCGAGCCCCCACCCCCACGAAGGGCGCCGCCGGGCACGCGGCGCCCGTCGCATGCCCGCCGCCGGAACACCCGCCGCCGAGGCCCGTCGCGCCGCGCGTAGGCAGGATCTCTAGACCGCCGCACGGGCCGGCCCGCCGCTCCCGATAGCGAAGACACAACGCGGGACATCGGGCAGACCCCGCGACATACGGCTCTCCGGTCGGGCACCCGGATCGAGCTCTCCCCCCCGAAGGGCGCCGCCGGGGCACGCGGCGCCCTTCGCCATGCCCGCCCGGGGCCTCAGGCCCCGACCCGCACGACCTCCCCGGCCGCCAGGCGCCGCTCCCCCGCATGTGTCGTGACCCGCAGGCGGCCCAACGCGTCGATGCCGGAGGCGATGCCCCGGACCTCCCGCCCGTCGAGGGCCAGCGTCACCGGCTTCCCCGCCAGGTGGTCGCGCGCCGCGAACGCGTCGAGCACGCCGCCGGGGCCCTCCGCCAGAAGCGACCGGTACCGCGCCGCGATGGCCCGGAGCACGTCCACCAGGAGGTCGCCGCGGGGCCGTGCCGCCCCCGCCTCCGCCAGGCACCCGGGCGTCCACCGCGCGTCCGGGATGTCGGGGGCGGAGCGCACGTTCACGCCGACGCCGGCGACCGCCCACGCGATCCGCTCCTGGTCGGCGCTGAGCTCCAGCAGGATCCCCGCGACCTTCCTCCCCCCCACCAGGACGTCGTTCGGCCAGGCGATCTCCACCGGCGCCGTCGCGCCGGTCAGCGCGTCCGACACCCCCACCGCCACGAGCATCGGCAGGATCCCCGCGTCGACCGGCGGCAGCGGCGGGCGCAGGACGAGGGAGAACATGAGGGCGTCGCCCGGGCGGTCCATCCACGGCCGGCCGCGGCGTCCCCTCCCGGCGCTCTGGTGCTCCGCCCCCACAACCAGGCCCTCCTCCGCCCCGCCGCGCGCCAGGCGGGTCGCCTCGTCGTTCGTCGACCCGACCGTGGGGTGCCACACCACGGGGCCGGCGAGCGGTGCGACGAGCCGCGGCTCGACCAGCGACGGCACAACCGGGTCGGCGTCGCCCTCCAGCCGGTACCCACCCGGACCGGTCGCGATCGGCAGGCCCTCCCGGCGCAGCGCCTCGACGTGGCGGTGCACCGCCGCCCGCGAGCAGCCCAGCTCGTGCGCCAGCGCCTCCCCGGACACGCGACTCCCGGCCGCCGCGACGATCGCGGCGCGCACACGCTCACGCCGCTCACGCGCCGCCGGGGAGGAGTCCTCGCGAGGTCGGTCCATCCGCCCCGGATTCTGCCCTGGCGGGAGGGTCCGTGGGACGGTCGATCAGGCGACGCTGGCGGCGCGCGGCGGGGCGATCGCCACGGCGGCGACGTCGCGCCGGCCGCGGACCGTGCGCCTCTCGTGCAGGCCCGCCTCCCGAAGCGCCGCACGCAGCGCGCCGTTTCGGGGGATCACCGGGACGAGGAGGGTGTGGATGCCGCGGCGGGTCGCGTCGGCGACCACGGCCTCCACGAGCATCCGCCCCACGCCCTGCGCGCCCCAGCCGGTCGAGACGATCATCGCGGCCTCCGCGGTGCCGGGACGCGACAGGGCGCGCCAGTTCGCCAGGCCGACGATCGCGTCCTCACGCAGGCGGTCGTCCCGGGCCTCCGCCACGAACGTGGTGACGCCCTCCACGTCGACGGGGATGTCGACCTCCGGGATGGGGTCGTCCGCGGCGATCCGCGACCGCTGCGTCGCGTCCCCCTCCCGGGCGAGGAAGCGCGCCACAGCCGGCCACTCGTCGGGCCTCGTCCGCCGAATCTCCGCAACCGCCATCGTCCACCGGCCTCCCCGCGCCCCAGCGGGCCGCACCTCGTCCACGACCGGAAGGCTCGCGCGGCGCGGCGCCGGCATCATCGGGGGGGCCGCGGGACCTCCGTCCGTGGTTTCCCGTACATCCGTCTCCACGGCGGCCGCCGCTCCCGGCGACGTTCGCACCGTCGTGGTCGCGGTGCGGGCGTCGCTACATCGCGACGCCGCCGTTGACCGCCAGGACCTGGCCGGTGACGAAGCCCGCGGCGGGGGACGCGAGGAACGCGACCGCCTCCGCGACCTCCTCCGGCCGTCCCGTGCGGCGCATCGGCGTGGCGCGCACCGCGCCCTCCACGATCTTCGCCCCCAGGGGGTCCTGCCGCAGGCGCTCCTCGAACGCCGTGTCGGTGACCGACGGGGACACGCAGTTCACGCGGATGCCGTCGCGGGCGACCTCACGGGCGAGCGACTTCGTGAACGCGACCACGGCGCCCTTCGCCCCCGCGTAGACGGCCTCCCCCCACCCGCCGACACGGGCGGTCTCGGAGGCGATCGACACGATGGCGCCGCCGCCCGCGGCCCGCAGGGCGGGAAGGGCGGCGTGGCACCCGTTCAGCACGCCGACGTAGTTCACGCCGATGAGGCGCTCCCACAGGTCCGGGGCGGTGTCGGCGAACAGGGCGGGGCTGTCCCAACCGGCGCCGTTCACCCACACGTCGAGGCGCCCGAGGCGCGCCACGATCTCCTCCACCACCGCGCCGGTGGCCGCCCGGTCCGTCACGTCGTGCACCAGGCCGAGGGCGGCCCCGACCGCCGCGGCCTGGTCGACCACCGCGGGGTCGCGGTCCGTGAGGACGACCGTCGCCCCGCGCGCCGCCAGCACCGCGCCGATCGCGCGGCCGATGCCGCCGGCGCCGCCCGTGACCGCGGCGACCAGTCCGTCGAGGCGGGTGAGGTCCGTCACGTCGCGGCGGGCGGCGGGATGCGCTGGAACGTCCCCATCCCGGCGGCGACGAGGCCTCCGTCCGCGTCCCGCGCCTCGGCGCGGGCGACGACGGTGCGCCGCCCCGCGTGGATGACGACGCCGGTCGCGGTGAGCACGCCGGGGAAGGCGGGCGCCAGGAAGTTCAGCTTCATCTCGACGGTGGCGCAGCCCTCACCCGGGACGCCGCGCCCCAGGATCGCGAGCCCCATCGCCGCGTCGATCAGGCCGGCGAGGATGCCGCCGTGCGCGGTACCGTACGCCTGCAGGTGCTCGTCGGTGACCTCGATGCGGAACTCGGCGCACTCCTCGTCCGCCCGGGTCACCTCCATCCCCACGAGGCGGTAGTAGCCGCAGCCGTTCCACTCCGCGAGGAGGTCCTCGCGCGACACGGACGGGCCGCTCACGACGCCCCCGCCAGGGCCGCCCGGGCCAGGGCCGCGACCTCGCCGCGGCGGACCTTCCCGGTCGGGGTGGTGGGCAGCGCGGGGACGACCACGACGGCGCGCGGCACCTCGTGGCGGGCGAGGCGCCCCTCGGCCCGCGCGAGCATGCGCCGGCGGGCCGCCTCGGCGTCGCCGTCGGCCGGGGCGAGGACGACGACCGCCACGACGCGAAGGACGCCCTGGGCGTCGGGCGCGCCCGTGACGGCGACCTCCGCCACCTCCGGGTCCGAGCGCAGGTCCCCCTCGACGCGCGCCGGGTCCACCCACAGGCCACCGGCCTTGAAGCGGTCACCCGTGCGCCCCACGAACGCGAACCTCCCGCCGGCCTCCCGCCGCACCAGGTCCCCGGTGCGCAGCCAGCCGCCGTCGAGCGCGGAGGCGCTCGCCGCCGGGTCCCCGAGGTAGCCCTGCATGACGGTGGGCCCGCGCACGAGGAGCTCGCCCGCCTCACCGTCGGGGAGGTCGCGCCCGGCGGGGTCGACCACCCGGAGGGCGTAGCCGGGAACCACCCAGCCGACGGTCCCCGGGAGCGGCTCGCCGCGCCGGTTCGACAGGTACAGGTTCGTCGCCTCCGACGAGCCCAGCCCGTCGACGAGGCGGATCCCCGTGGCGTCGCGCACCTCCCGCCACACCGCCTCCGGCAGCGGCTCCCCCGCGGACACGCCGAGGCGCACCGGCGCGAGGTCCTCCACGTCGACCCTCCCTTCCGCGGCGTGCCGGGCGAGACGCGCCCAGAACGTGGGGACGCCGAACACCGCCGTCACCCCGCCCTCCCGGCACGCCCAGGCGAGGCCCGCCGGCGTGGGGTCCTGCCCGTCGATCCACGCCGCGGCGCCGGCGCCCACGGGGAAGTACAGGGAGTTGCCGAGCCCGTAGCTCGTCGCGAGCCGCGCCACCGAGTAGGTGACGTCGCCGGGGCACAGCCGGATGACCCGGCGCCCGTACGTCGCGATGCAGGCGGGGATGTCGCCGTGACGGTGCACCGCCCACTTCGACGGCCCCGTGGACCCGGAGGTCATCAGCATGTAGCAGGGGTCGTCCGCGCGGGTCGCCGCGACGCCGGGGTCGGGCGCCTCCGCCGCGATCGCCTCCCGCAGGTCCGCGGTGCCGAGGCAGGCGCGCCCGGCGGCGAGGTCGGGGTCGTCGGTCAGGACGAGGCGCGCGCCGCTGCGCTCCACGCCGTCGCGCCGGCGGTCCGCGGGAAGCGCCAGGCTGACCGGCGCGACGACGGCGCCGATCCGCGCGACCGCGAGGAAGGCGGTGCACCACAGCGCCGAGTCGGGAAGGGCGATGGCGACGACGTCACGCTGCGACACGCCCGCGGCGACCAGCGCCCCGGCGACCGCGCCGGTCGCGGCGGCGAGGGCGGCGACGCTCGTCGTGCCCCCCGGCTCGCGGATCGCGGGGACGTCCCCCCACGCGTCGAGGCGGTCGTCGAGGAGGGCCTCGGAGAGGTTCGTGCGGGATGCGGGGCGGGGCCGGGAACGCGCGACCACGGGTCGCGGGGCCGCCGGGGGGACGAGGACGGACTCCACCCCGGCAGGCTGTCCCACGGGCGTGCCGCCTCCATCGGGGGGCGTGCCGAGCCGCGTTTCGGGTTAATACCCATGCTTGCTCCGGGGGCGCCCGGATGAACCGGGGTGACCCGGGGACGCACGATGGTGTGATGACCGCGGGGAGGGGGCATGACGGCGCGGCGCGCGGTGGTGCCGCGCCACGCGTTGTGATCGCCGGCGGCGGGGTGGCCGCCGCGGAGCTTCTCCTCGCCCTCGCGGCGCTCGCGCCCGGACGCGCCGACGTCGAGCTCCTCGCCGTCGAGGACGACATGGTCCTCGCCCCGCCGTCCACGGCCATGCCGTTCGCCGACGTCCCCGCGACGTCCGTGCCGCTCGCCCCCCTCGCGAAGCGCGCGGGGGCGCATCTGCGCCGCGGAGTCCTCGCATCGGTGGACACCGCCCACCGCGTCGCGGTCACCGCCGGCGGGTCCCGCATCGACTACGACCACCTCGTCATCGCCGTCGGCGCCCGCCGCGTGCCGACCCTCGCGGAGGGGGCGGTCACGTTCGGCGGCCCGCAGGACGTCCCCGCCGTGCGCAACCTGCTCGACCTGATCGAGGCCGGGGCGGCGCGCGGCGTCACCACCCGCCTCGCGGTGGTCGTGCCCCCCGGCCCCGGCTGGCCGCTCCCCGCCTACGAGATCGCCTTCCTGGCGCACGGCCACCTCGCCGACGCCGGCCTGCGCGACCGCGTCGGCGTCGCCATCGTCACCGACGAGGACCGCCCGCTCGCCGCGTTCGGCCCGGAGGCGAGCGCCGCCGTCGCCGCGGACCTCGCGCAGGCCGACATCGCCGTCCACACCTCGTCGGTGGTGCGGCGCTGGGCGTGGGGGCGGCTCGAGCTCGCCCCCCACGCGGAGGTGGTCGTTGACCGCGTCGTGTCGCTGCCCGCCCTGCGCGGACCCCACCTTCCCGGCGTCCCCTGCGACCACCTGGGGTTCGTCCGCACGACGCCGGAGGGGCGCGTCGCGGGGCTCGACGACGTCTACGCCATCGGCGACGCCGGCACCTTCCCCCTCAAGCAGGGGGGCATCGCCTGCCAGCAGGCCGACGCGGTGGCGGCCGCCATCGCGGCCCGCCTCGGCGCCCCGGTCGCCGAGGAGCCGTTCGCCCCGACGCTGCGCGGCATCCTGTGGACCCACGACGGGTCCCGCTTCATGCGGGCCGACGTCGCGGGCGGCGCGGACGAGAGCCGCGGCGTGACGTCGCGCACCGACCCGCTGTGGTGGCCGCCGCAGAAGCTCGCGTGCCGGTATCTCGCCCCCTACCTCGAGGGGCAGGAGGGCGGCGCCGAGCTGGTCGACCTGGCGCCCGGCCCCTAACCGGGCTCCTCCGCCGCCGCGCCGCCTTCGATTCGCGCCAGCGCCGGGACGCGCCGCACCGCGACGATCGCGGCGAGGCCCGC
>JBFLWO010000128.1:0-6246 GCA_040757755.1 Actinomycetota bacterium | reverse complement strand
CGCCGGCCGTGGCCGCGCGCGGGACGGCGCCGGTGCCCGCTATCTATGGGAAACAGCGGTTTCTCTTAGACCGGGGACCGTAACGGGGGGCGCCCCGCCGGCGCAAGGGTTCCCACAGAAAAATTATTCGGGCACCCTAACGCCCGTCGGACACGGCGTGCGGCGCGCCGGCGGCCGGCGGGTGCCGGGCGTGGCGGAGCGGACCACCACCGCGCCGGACGCGACGACCCCGCTACGCCGCCGACGACCCCCCGGCCGGCACCGATGTGGTGTTACTAACGCGCTTTCAGAGCGGAGCAGGCGCAACGTCCCGCGGGTGAGACGCGGTGTGCCTTGTGATCGGGACGCGCAACCGATACAACACCACGGTCTCCGTATCGTGACGATGAAGTGAAGTGGCGGACCGTCGCGAGCGCAGGCGTGTCAGTGTCCCCGACGTGGAGTGAATGCAGCGGTTCCGGCTGCGCATCACAGCGCGCTCGGGCCGAGTCCCGGTGAGGTGTGGAAACCGGAGGTGAGGGTTGGACGTGACCGATAATCCAACGCCGGCGGCGGAGGCCGACGGCCGGCTGCGGGAGCTCCTCCTCACGACCGCGGACGGGTACCGCCGTTCGCTGCTCGACCTCGTGGACCGTTACAAGGATCTCCCCGCCGACGATCCGCGCGACGCGGAGCGGCGCCGCGCGGAGCTCGCGGCCGACGTCGAGGTGCGGCTGGACGAGCTGCGCGACATCCTGGGCGTCGTCCCCGAGTACAGCGGCGCCATCGCGGCGCTCCTGCTCCTGTCGGCCGCCTTGGAGTCCTTCGACGGCGAGCCGCGCTGCGGGGCGACGATCGCCGAGGTCATCACGTCCCTCCTCTCCACGGGGAGATTCCCCCTCCCGGACGTGCGCCAGCCGGACCTCGACAGGCCGGCCTGACCCGCCGCCGCTGCGCGGGAGGCGTGGCGTGACGCGTTTAACAACCGCCGTGCGGGCGGCGGCCGGCGCATGTGCAGTCGCCCTGGCCTGCGGGGGTGGTGCCGCACATGCGCGGCCCGTCGTCGCCGGGATGGCGGCGACCGCGACGCATAACAACCCCGCTTGCGCATACGAATGGTGCGTGCGCGTCACCTTCCGCGCATGGGAGCCCGACCAGGGCAGGGGGGAGAACCTGCGCTGGAGGGTTCTCGTCTCTCGCGATGGGGACGCGGCGCTGATCGGCAACTGGTCGTCCACCCTCCGCAACGACGCGAGCGGCCAGGCGTGGCTCCTGGCGCCGCGGTACGTGTTGAGGGCCGGGCGGTACATCGCGCGGCTCGTCGTGACGTCGGGGCGGGGCTCGGCGCGGCGGGACCGCTTCTTCGCGATCGGCTGACCGCCCCGGGCCGTCCCGGCCCGGGGCCTCTCCGCCGATGTCCAGGTCCACCTCGAAGATCCCGTCGGTCCACGTCCCTCCGGAGCGGACGTCACCGGGAGCGGCATGGACGTGCGTCCAGCCCGGCGGGGGCGGGCACGGAAACCACGCCCGCGGGATGTCCTCGAAGGCACCCGGCTTCGGCCGCCGCACCGTCCACGCGCACGACATGTGCCGGCTGCCGCGTCGGGGCGACCCGCCCGAGGGCGGGCGGGCGTCTCGCGACCTCCCGGACGTGTCGAACCCGGCTCGCCGGGGTGGAGCGGACGGCCCCCCGTGACGCGCCGGCGGTCAGCGCCCCGCGTGCCAGTCGCGGAAGGCGTGCAGCAGCGCGTCGCGCGCGGCGGGCGACAGGCTCTCCTGCGGCAGGTGGCCCAGGGTGCGGACGGTGTCGCGGAACTGGTCGAGGTACGTCCGGCACCCGGGGCACGCGGCGACGTGGGCGTCGAAGAGGGCGCGCTCGGCCGGGGCCATCGTCCCGTCCAGGTACTCGGTGACGAGCTCGACGAGCTCGCGGCAGGTGAGGACGCGCGCCGCCGTCATCCCACCCCCTCCTCCCTCATGTGTCGCTCCAGCGCCGCCCGGACCCTCGCGCGGGCCCGGTGCACCAGGACCCGCTCGCTGCCCTCCGTCGTGCCGAGGACGCCGCACGCCTCCCTCGGCGGGAAGCCCAGGACGTCGCGCAGGAGGATCGCCTCGCGCTGCCGGGCCGGCAGCTCCGCGATCACCTTCCGCACCACGGCGCGCGCCGCGTCGGCCTCGAGCCGCTCGTGGGGGTCCGCCCACGGGGCGGGTGGGGACGCCCATCCCCCGGGGTGCTCCCCGCGCCGCCCCTGGAAGCGCTCCGGGGGCTCCGCCGGCCCGTCGTCGCCGCGCCGGCGAAGCGACGCGAACGGCAGCATGCGCCGCTCACGGCGCCCGTGCGTGCGCGCCAGGTTGAGCAGGATGCCGAACACCCACGCGCGCAGCGGGGAGCGTCCCTGGAAGCCGTCGATGCCGCGCAGCACGGCGAGCCACGTCTCCTGCACGACCTCCTCCGCCACCGCGTGACTCGGCACGTGGGCGCGTGCCAGCCGCAGCAGGGCGGGGCCCCACGTGTCGACGAGGCCCGCGAAGGCGGCTTCGTCGCCGCGGCGCAGGGCCGCGACAAGCTCGGCATCGTCACCCACGACCCGGCCATCATGGCACGGGGTCCAGGCGCGGCGGCGGGTAGACTCGGCCCGGCGTGCCGACGCTCGACCTGATCGCGGAGCACCCCGGCGCGGACGGGCGCGCCCTCGCCGTCGCGCCCGGGACGGGCGGCTGGGCGAGCTGCGACGGCCTCGCCGTCGAGGTGCGGGACGCGGCCGGCGCGCTGCAGCGGCGCGTCGCGAGCCCGGGCGCGCTCCTGTTCGGCCTCGCGTACGCCGCCGGCGGCCGCGCCCTGGTCGCCGCGCCCCGCATCCTCGACGTCGCGACAGGGGAGTGGGCGGAGCGGGGCGACGCGTGCGCCGCCGCCGTCGCCGGGCTCCCCGAGGAGGCGGCCCGCGGCTTCGCGGTCCACGACGCCGCCGTGAGCGCCGACGCACGGCTGATGGTCGTGCGCGTCGAGTACCGCGCCCCTCGCGGCGGCGGCTCGGGGGGCGCGCCCGGCGGCCCCACCGTCCGGGTCGTGGCCCTCGACACCGACGGGCTCACGCGCCGCGCCGTGCTGTGGGAGGGGGCCGGGGTCACGTTCACCGCCCTCGCCGCGGCCCCCGGGCTCGCCGCCGCCGGGTCCGCCGGGGCGATCGACGTGTGGCACGCCGACGGCACGCCCGCCGGCCGCGTGCAGCGCGGCGGCGCGGCCGTGACGGCCCTGGCGTTCCGCCCCGACGGCGGCACCCTCGCCGGCGGCCTCGCCGACGGAACGGTCGTCGTGTGGGACGCCGCCGGCGGAGGGCACGTGCACGCCCCCGCGCACGCCGGCCACGTGCGTGCCGTTGCGGCGCACCCCGACGGCGCGCGGATCGTGACCGGCGGCGAGGACGGGCGGGTACGGGTCCTCGCCGTCACCGGCGAGGTCCTGGGGGAGGCCGACGTCGGCGGCACCGTGGAGGCCGTCGCCCTCGCCCCCGACGGCGACCGGGTCCTCGTGAGCCGGGCGCGCCCGACGCCCACGGTGCGCGTCTACGCGCTCTGACACCGGGGGCGCCGGCTACAACTGCGCTTCGAGCCGCACCCAGTCCTGGTGCACGAAGCGGGTGCGCCCCGCGTGCTCGATGGCGTACCAGTCCCCGCTCGTCCCGATGAGGACGACCGGCACGTCCTTGTCCAGGCCGGCGACGACCCGCTCGTCCAGCCCCGGGTACTCGCGCACGTTCAGGCGGCGCGCGGTGACCGCGCCCCGCCGGGTGATCGGCTCGACGTAGAAGTCGTTCACGCCGTCGCGGTCGATGTCGACGTTCGGCTCGTGGCCCAACGTCACGAGCGACGTGTGGACGAACCGCGGCGCGGTCCTGTGCTCCACCATGTACCAGTCCCCGGACGTGCCGGTGACGATGAGGCGGCCCTTCTCCTTCGTCGACCCCAGGATCGGGGCGGTCGCGGACGGGCGCGACCGCAGGTTCGCCCGCGACGTCGTCGTCGCGGTGTGCCGCTCCATCGGCTCGACGAACACGTCGGGCACCCCGTCCCCGTCGAGGTCGACGTTCGGGGGGGAGGGCCCCGGCGGCGCCGGGACGGGCGCGGCCCCCAACCCCACCTTCTCCTCCACCTCCGCCTGGCTGCCGTTGCCGTCGAGGAGCGCGTCGATGCCGAGCGCCGCGTCGAAGTGCGACGCGGTGCCCGCGACCTCGCGCAGGAAACGCCGGGATTCCGCCTCGACGCCGTTGTCGTCCATCACCCCCATCAGGGCGAGCTGGAGGTGGCCGCGGGCCGGCGTCGGCGTGCCCGCGGGGAGAAGACCCGCCATGGCCCCCGCGATGAACGGGAACTTCACGAGCCTCTTCGCCGTCTGGCAGGTGAAGTGCGCCGCGAGGTGCGTCGTGAAGTCCGCCCCGCGCCCGGGCGTCGCCTGCAGCCAGTGCTGGTAGACGAGGAGCGGCAGCTCGTGCTGCGACGACCATGCCGTCGCCCCCGTCATGTCCCGGTACACCCGGTCCGCGACGGAGCGCGGGATCCAGGCGAGGTGCGACGGGTCGCGGTCCCCGCCGACCTCCGCCAGGGCCCCCGCCCCCTCCGCGAGGAGGCGGATCAGCTCGGCGTTGTCGAAGTCCGCGTCGACGGCGCGGCACAGCGCCCAGATGATCCGGGCATCCCAGCCGGTCGGCGACCCCGCGATCCGGGCGGTGACGATCGTGCGCGCGGTGGTGGTGCGCGGCGTCGCGGTGCGGTCCATCGCCCACACCTCGAGCAGCGCGCGCATCACGCCCTGCGGCTCGGTGCCGGAGCGCGCGTAGTCCGCCTTCGAGGCGGTCAGCATCGGGTCCCTGCCCGGCGGGGCGACGATGTCCAGGTTCCCGGACGGGTCGAGCAGCCCGACCTGCCCGAACGACGCGTTCGCGCCGCGCACGCTCACGCCCTTCCCCGCCGCGGCCGCCGCCACGTAGTCGCGCAGGCTCGGGTCGGCGGCGATCGCGGCCTGCACCTGCGCCGCCGCCGTATCGGGGTCCGCGGACAGGCCGCCGGGCGGCGGCGTCACCCGGTTCGACGCGGTGAGGCACGCGTTCAGCACGATGCGCGTGTCCGGCCCCGTCGCCATGTTGTCGACGAGCTTCCTCAGGAACTCGTCGCTCGCCGGGTCGTGGCCGGTTCGCACGCGCTCGTGCTGCTCCTCGCCCCCCGGGCCGAGGGTCCCCGCCATCTGGATCGTCTGGGCGTTGCCGTGGCCGGCGAGCATCGCCTGGTGGACCTTCCCGTCGTGCCCGTACCGCGCCGCCAGCGGGCCGATCCGGTCGCCCATCTCGGCCAGCGACTCCTTCCCCTCGACGAGCAGCACGAGCTTGTCCGCCTGGGTGATCACGGCCGTCAGGTTCGGGTCCCGGTGGAACGCGCCGTTGTGGTCGAACGTCGAGTGGAGGATCAGCACGAGGGGGCGCGCCTGGCGGCGCACCTCCTCCTCGGTCAGCGCCAGGTTCGCGACGAGGGCGGCGAGCGCCGCGTGCTCGAAGCGGTGCAGGTTCCGGACGTCCGGCAGGGACGGCCCCAGCGCGGCGTCCCCGCTCGCCCGCATCGCGAGGTACGACGTGATCTCCGGGCTCGACCGCGCCTGGTCCTCCGCCTCCAGCGTCGGACGTTGCGCCGCGCAGTAGGCGGCGAAGTCGTCGACGGCGCCCGCGGCGATCAGCCGGTCGAGCGCCTCCGGCTGGTTGATGATCTTGCGGAGCGCCGCGCCGCCCGGGTTCGCCTCCAGCTTCGGGATCACCGCCCCGTAGCCGCGCGCCTTCGCCACGTCGGCCGTCGCCTGGAGCCGCACCGTGGGGTGGCTCTGCGCCACGGCCTGCCCGAAGGCGCGAAGCTCCGTACGGACCCCGTCGGTCATGCCCGTCGCCAGGAGGTCGGCGACGGTCATCCGGCCGCAGCCCGACAGGATCGGCCGCTTCCCCGCCTCCTCCTCCCGCGCGAACTCCAGGAGCCCGCGCAGGGCCTCCACGTCCGCCGCGAGCCCCGGGTCGAGGCCCCAGTCCGCCTGCCGGGTCGCGAACGACTCGAACTCCGCCAGCGTCATCGCGCGTATCTCCGCCGCGGTGTGGCGGGTCACGGCCCCCGGCGGGGGCGCGACCGGTGCGACGGCGGGCCCGCCGGTGCGGGAGAGCCGCGCGTCGACGAGCCGGCGGGCCGCGACGTTGCCGGCCGTGGCCTGCACGCCGAGCACCTCGTCGGCGATCGCCC